>DEPW01000058.1:681-5458 GCA_002358965.1 Bacteroidales bacterium UBA3382 | reverse complement strand
AAATCAACATATTGCAGGGATTTTATCCTACTTTTTGTCAACTAGACCGAGATGTTGTTTCTCGGGCCACCGGAAGCAGAATCGTAGTGTGCAGGAATAGTGTCAAACCGGGAACGCCCCAACTTAACCACGTTGCTTGTAAACGACTACATGTCAACACATTACCAGAAAACCATCAAAAATCCTTGTTCCCGGCGAAGTCCACGTGGATGTCGTTCGGAACAAAGATAATTTGCCACATTTCCATAAGATATTGCAAAACAATAAATTACATAGATACATCAAAATGGGGTGGGCATGTTTTCTAAAAAGTTTTACCCAAAATGGCAACAGTTGAAGTTGTATGCTACAAGTACAGACCATAAAAAAACAATGAACTGCCCTTGAAGATAAGTGGTTGTAAAGACAAAAAATCAAGGTACTTCAATCTTGGAGTTTTTGTAGAGCCTGAACACTGGGACTTTGACAACAACAGACCCAAAGAAACCTGCCCTGACAAAGATATACTGGAAAGCCTTATTTCCAACAAGATAAGTGAAGTGAGAAGCAAAATTGTGGAGTTGAAGGCTGGTTACAAGGACTTTTCTGCCACATCTCTGATAGAAAAAATTAAGCACAAGACCCAACCTGTGACAGTCGGAGAATTATTCAGGAAAGAGATAAATTCATAAATTCATTAAGAGAGGGAAAGAGGACTGGCTATACCCTGTCAGTAGAACAGGTGTACAATTCTTTAGTGAAATTCAACAAGCATCTTGACCTTTATTTTTCAGAGATTGATTGGTTCACTTTCCCCCTGCTTGTTAGTGCCTATCAGTGCCCTCCTGTCCCCGTTAGTGCCTATCGGTACCCTTCAGTGCCTTCTATTACATGTCAGTCCACTTCAATCCCGCTACTACCTTCCACTACCTGCCAGTGCCCGCCTTTGTCGGGACCTATGCGTTTGAGCAAGCCATCGGCTTTCAATGCGGCAATCTGTTTTTCCACAGCCTTGGGAGTTATGCCTATCCGTTCTGCGAGGGCGATTGCCGTCAGGGTATTGTCTTGAAGAAGCAAGTTGAGGATTTTCTCCCTACTTTTTACCTTTTTCTCCCCACTTTTTCTGTTTTTCTCCCTACTTTTTCCGGAATGCAGGAGCGGTAGCGATAGAAAGAAAAGGGCGGCCTGCGATTGACTGCGAGCCGCCCGGTATTATTCCCGTGCCTTGACGTTTTGTTCTGTTATTCCTGTGTATCTATTTTATTTTATCGTCCTTCCGGGATATTGTTTGAGCGCGACTTCAAGGCATTTCATCGCTGCTTTCAAATCCGATTCCTTGAGCACGTAGGCTATGCGGACCTCGTTCCTGCCCATTCCAGGTGTGGCATAGAAACCTGCCGCAGGAGCGACCATTACGGTCTGGCCTTCATAGCTGAAATCCTGAAGAAGCCATTGGGCGAACCTTTCGCTGTCGTCTATAGGGAGACGGGCGATAGTGTAGAATGCGCCCATAGGCATCGGGCTGTATACGCCTTCCATCCTGTTGAGGGCTTCGACGAGGATGTTCCTGCGTTTGATGTATTCGTCGCGGACCTTCTTGAAATACTCTTCCGATGCGTCAAGTGCGGCTTCGGATGCTATCTGCCCGAGTGCCGGGGAGCAGAGCCTTGCCTGGGCGTATCTGAGGGCGGCCGACATGACCTGTTTGTTCTTGCTGATGATGGTGCCGATGCGGACTCCGCAGAGACTGTATCTCTTGGATACGGAATCCACAAGGATTACATTGTCCTCTACGCCTTTGAGATACATGCATGAATAATGCGGCTCTTCGGTGTAGCAGAACTCTCTGTATACTTCATCCGATATCAGGTAAAGGTTGTGTTTGCGGATGATCTCTCCGAGTTGTTCGAGCTCGGCTTTCGTGTATACCGTTCCTGTCGGGTTTCCCGGATTGCAGATGAGGATCGCCTTTGTCTTCGGCGTGATGGCCTTCTCGAACTCTTCGATAGGAGGGAGAGCGAAACCGTTTTCGATTTTGCAGGTGATCGCCTTGAATCTGGCATCGTTCTGCAATGCGAATGAGGAGTAGTTGGTGTAGAACGGCTCAAGAACGATGATTTCGTCTTCAGGATTGCAGATGATCGATATCGCCATGCTTATGGCTTCGCTGCCGCCGTTGGTTATCAGCAAATCTTCGGCATTGATGTCCATGCCGAGTCTCTGATAGTACTTGGCGAGCTTTTCCCTGTATGAAGGTATGCCGGCCGAGTGAGGGTATTCGACAAGTTTGAGGTTGATGCCCATTACCGCATCGATGGCTTCCTTCGGTGACTCGATGTCTGGCTGGCCGATATTTAGGTGGTACACCTTGATGCCTCTTTTCTTCGCTTCGTCCGCGAAAGGTACGAGCTTCCTGATAGGGGAAGCCGGCATTGATTCAGCTTTTCTGGAAAGTTGTAACATTTTTATAAGTTTTAATTTTAATCGGTTCCGACAAAAAAACCGGAACATTTTCCGTCGGGGAAATGTTTCCGAAAACATGCGTGCAAAAATAAGAATATTGTTCGGATTTTAATACCTTTGCAGTGCAAAACGATGACAGAGATGATTAATTTTCCTAAAAACCTATTTTGCCTGTGTGCATTGGCCGTGTCCGCCGTTTCCTGTGCGGACAAGGAAAGGAGTCCGTATACGATGCATCCGTTTGTCGAAGGAGCGGCATGGGATACTTCGTATGCGGAAAACAGAGTCTTATCATCATACGAGAGCAGCCGTTACGGTTCGATCGCGATAATGGGAGAAGGTCTGGAAACCATAAGGCTCGCCAACTACCTTTCCGTATTCGACGAATACGACAATGTCGACGCCTCTTCCGGTCCGGACGGGATACCCGATTTCGCAGGGGAGCGGTTCGATGTGCTGATAGACCATTCGAATGCCCCGTACAGTATGTATCCGGATGCGGGCAATACCTTGTTCCTCAGGGAGCTGCTGATAAGGAACGCTGTCTCCATGATGGACGGGAAATGTTTTGCTAACGCTTATGACAAGACCGGGTCCGAGCAAAAGGATCCCGCCAAGGCCCTCGTCTTCTCATCGGTGTCGTATTGCCCGGAGATAATCTCGGACATGGATACGCTGCTGGCCTTGCATGGCATATCGGTTCCTGCCGTGTATCCTCCGCTTTCGTCAGTGCGGTCGGTGCTGGAGGATTTCAAGGACATATCAGGGGTGGGGGTGATGGCCGGCATTGATGTGGCTGCGAGCGGAATATACGGCGAACTGTTCCGGGACCTCAGCTACCGGGCCGGTTATGCCGCGCCTGTTCCCAATGTCATCTTCTCGCCCGGCGACGGTACTCCTGCCGACAAGATCAGGAATTTCATCAGGATGTACATAGATGCAGGCTATTCCGAGCCTCTGAACGCAATCATAATCGACGATATCCTTCTTGCCGGAAGCATTGATTCGATGTATGTCGCACTCAAGGACATGACGGCGGAGAAAAGCGAAGAAGGCGCTTTGTATGAAAGCGTAATTGCCGACGGATTCCGTTTCATAGACCCTGCGGAGTGTACCGCCAGGGAACTGTTCAAGGAACTGAGGGCGCGTAACGACATGGCGCTGAGGATATCCTACCCGAAATTCAGCTTCTATGTCTCGGTGTTTTCTCCGGAATTCATAATGCAGAGCGGCGTCGACAGCATAGGCGGTGCGTTGAAATTCGCCCGTGCGTATGACGCAGGGCAGAACACGGTCAAGATAGTGCGCATGACCAGAAGGCATATCGGCAGCAGGGAGCGTGCGGTATTGGATTCCCTGGCGCCGGATATCGAATTGGATTTTTAATTGTAGAGGATGGACAGGATTTACAGACAATCGATAGCATCCGAGGAAATAGAGACTTTTCCTCTTGCGGATTTTTCAGGGAAAATCATAGTGGTGGACAAACCCGGCAAAGGCGTGGACGAGGCAGTGGACTATCTCAAGGGACAAAAGATAATAGGTTTCGATACCGAGACCAAGCCGAGTTTCTATCCGGGCGAAAGACGCAAAGGTGTCGCGCTGCTCCAGCTTTCGGGCGAGGACAGGGCATACCTGTTCCGCACCTGCCGGATGGGACTGGACCGCAGGGTGGCTTCGCTGCTTTCGGATGAGTCTGTCATCAAGGTAGGGGCCGCCGTGCGCGATGACATCGGCGGGCTTTGCCGTATCAGGGAGTTCTCCCCGGAATCGTTCGTGGATTTGCAGACAATGGTAAAAGGGTATGGCATAGCCGATGTCAGTGTCAAGAAGATGGCCGCTATCGTCTTGGGCGTGAAGGTGTCCAAGGCCCAGCGCCTGTCCAACTGGGAAGCGGACAGGCTTACTGACGCTCAATCGAAATATGCGGCCATAGATGCGTGGATATGCAGGGAGATCTATCTCGCTCTCGGCAGCAGGGCAGACGGGGCCGCGGAAGAAAAAGAAAAGGCAAATGACTAAGATATATTTGAAAAAAGGAAGGGAGGAATCCCTCCTGAGATACCATCCGTGGATATTTTCAGGAGCGATAGCGGAAATCAAGGGCAATCCGTCGGAAGGCGACATCGTGCAGGTCCGCTCCAGCGACGGCTCGTTCCTGGCATACGGGCACTATCAGATAGGCTCGATTGCCGTCAGGGTGCTTGGCTACGGCGACGAAGTGCTCTCCGCCGGTTTTTGGGAAGAGCGCATACGCGCTGCATACATGATGCGTCTCCGTTTAGGCCTCGCTGCCTCCTGCGGAACAGAGTCCGGGACGGACTGTTACAGGCTC
>DEPW01000058.1:0-637 GCA_002358965.1 Bacteroidales bacterium UBA3382 | reverse complement strand
GATTTGCTGCCAGGGCTGATAATCGATTACTATTCGGGAGTATGCGTGTTACAGGCCCATTCCGCAGGCATGTTCAGAGCCAAAAGACAGATAACGGAAGCACTCCGTGCCGTATACGGCGATTCGTTGAAAGCCGTATATGACAAGAGTTCAGGCACTGTTCCTTTCAAGGCCGGTCTGGACCCCGTTGACGGGTATCTCTATCGCAGCGACGGTTTCGGCGGCGAGGAGAGGACGGTGCTCGAGAACGGCAGGCGCTTCATCGTCGACTGGGAGCATGGCCAGAAGACCGGCTTGTTCCTGGACCAGAAGTACAACCGCCGGGCGGTCGGGAAATATGCCGCCGGACGCAGGGTGCTCAACCTGTTCTGCTACACCGGAGGATTCAGCGTGTATGCCATGGCCGGGGGAGCGCTGTCCGTGGACTCCGTGGATTCCTCGGCGAGGGCGGTCCAGCTGCTTGACAGGAACATGGCGCTGAATGCGGAAGGCTGTTCCACCGTTGCGGAGAGCCATTGCACGGATGCGATGGACTTCCTTGCGGCCAGCGAGGACGGGCGCTATGACCTCATGATAGTCGATCCGCCGGCATTCGCGAAGCACCGTGGCGCACTCAGGAACGCCCTGCGGGCATATC
>DEPW01000074.1 GCA_002358965.1 Bacteroidales bacterium UBA3382 | reverse complement strand
AAAGGCTCTTTGGTCCTGGCCAGCTCGATCATGCGGTCTTCGACCTTCTTGAGATCCGTCTCGGAAAGAGTCCTGCCACCCAGATCGATATCATAATAGAACCCATTGTCTATTGCCGGTCCGATTCCGAACTTGACGCCAGGGAAAAGCTGCTGCAGAGCCTCGGCCATCAGATGCGAAGACGAGTGCCAGAATACCTGTTTCGCCTCGGGGTCTTCCCATTTATGAAGCTTGATGGAAGCATCCCTGTCTATCGGCCTGCCCAGGTCGTATACCATGCCTCTGCCTGTCTTGTCATCAGGGAAAACTACTGTCGCGGCAAGCACGTCCGAAGCGAGCCTCGGGCTGATGCTGCCTGCTATTTCATAAGGCGTGACCCCTGCCTCATACTGACGGACACCGCCGTCCGGGAAAGTAATATTAATCATATCCAAAACGAGTTTAATCGTACAAATCGCGCAAAGATAGCAATATTTCGCTATATTTGCATCCAAAACTTCGGAAAATGAAAACAATAACTTCAAAACAGCAGGTATGGAACAGCGCCGCGAAAGACGGAGCCATCCTTGCCTGCATAACGATCGCCGCCAGCGCAATCAATATCGTAATGGCCAAGGCCACAGGGACAAATCCGTCATCCGGGGGCACCATGCTCGTAATGGCCGTATCGTCGCTGGTCTGGATAGCCAAGACCGTCGGCTCGTTCCTGCTCCTGCGCAAGCAGATATTCGATTTCGGCAAAGCATACGGCAACCCGTCCAAATGTTTCGGATACGGCATCAAAGTCACATTGCTGTCATCCTTCCTTTGTGCGGTTTTCGTAGCCGTGAACCTGCTGTACATATCTCCTGACAGCCTTTCCGAGACATGGGACCTGATGATGCAGCTATATGACGGCAAATTGGACAGCAATTCGATGGAAATGCTTGAAGGCATGAGAGACTACCTTCCCGCCTACAGCGCCATCGGACAATTTGCCTGGATATTCATCCTGGGCATAATATACAGTGCAGTGATATCTTCGATGCGGAAAAACTCCACGCCGTTCGAAACCGGCACCGCCGAAGAAAGGTAAAACTCAGTTTTCTTTGAAAAAAATGGATCTCTCTATCGTCATATCCCTTTACAATGAAAAGGAATCCCTGACCGAACTGGTCGAATGGATCAGGCGCGTACTCGAGGACAGGATACCCGATTACGAAATCCTGATGATAGACGACGGCAGTACGGACGGCTCGTGGGAAACCATCCGGCAGTTGTCGAAAAAATACGGGTCCAGGATCAAAGGCATCTCGTTCAGGCGCAATTATGGGAAATCGGCCGCTCTCTATTGCGGTTTCGAAGCCGCGCAAGGCGATGTCGTGATAACCATGGATGCCGACCTGCAGGATTCGCCCGACGAAATACCCGAGCTTTACAGGATGATCAGGGAAGAGGGCTACGACCTGGTATCGGGCTGGAAAAAGCACAGGCTGGACAACAAGTTCACAAAGAACCTTCCTTCAAAAATATACAATGCCACCGCAAGAAGGATCACCGGCATCAGACTGCACGACATGAACTGCGGACTGAAAGCATACCGTAACGAAGTGGTGAAAAACATCGAAGTCTACGGCGAGATGCACCGCTACATACCCTATCTCGCGAAGAATGCAGGTTTCACCCGCATCGGCGAGAAAGAAGTGGTCCACCGCAAAAGGAAATTCGGCAAGAGCAAATTCGGAATCAACCGTTTCGTAAACGGCTACCTCGATCTGCTTTCGCTCTGGTTCCTGATGACTTTCGGGAGGAAGCCCATGCACCTGTTCGGACTGATAGGTTCGCTGCTGTTCCTCGCCGGAGGCATAATGGTCATCTGGGTGATAATCGAGAAAGTAGTCAACCAGATAAACGGCATGGACTTCCGCGCAGTCACGGAACAGCCGCTGTTCTACCTGTCCCTAACGGCGATAATCACAGGCACCCAGCTCTTCCTTACCGGATTCATCGGGGAACTGATATCGCGCAACAGCGAAAACAGGAACACTTACAACATCAAGAACCGGCTGAACCTGTAGAGGAGCGCGCAGCCCCGTCAGCTCCTTGCCGTCGCGAGCTTCTTTTCGAAGTCCTCGACAGAGATCATCTTGCAGCTTCCGTTAAATGCCGAGCCGGTCTCGACACTGAGCCGGACTGTCTCGGCATTTCCCGTAAGCGAACATCCGTCCTTCAGAGACAACAGGTCTCCGATGACGATGCTGCCTTCGACCTTGCCCCAGACATCCGCGCTGCGGGCTATGATATCTCCCTTGATTTCGGAGGACTCTCCGATAAGGACCTTGCCTTCGGTGGCTATGGTCCCCTCGAACTTTCCGTCGACCCTGATATCGGAAGACGAAATCATCGTACCCTTCAGCTCGGTACTCGCCGAAATGCGGCTTATTTCATTGAAATCGATATTATTGTCGTTCTTTGCCATATCGGGATGTTTCAAATCGGGTTAAACATGTATTGCCTCACCATGTATGGCCGAAGCGGCTTCCATTATGGCCTCGCTCATTGTAGGGTGAGGGAAGATTACGGACATGACATCCTTCGCCGTGGCCTTCATCTTCATCGCGAGCGAAATCGTCGAAAGCATCTCGGTCACATTTTCCCCGACAAGGCTTGCCCCGAGAATCACATCCGTTTCAGGGTCGGCAAGTAACTTCACGAAGCCTTCGCGTTCTCCGGCTGCAGTAGCCTTGCCCGAAGCGGTGAACGGGAACTTTCCAACCTTGTAAGCTATGCCCTTTTCCTTGGCATTGCGCTCGTTAAGACCGACCGAAGCCACCTGAGGGCATGTATAGGTACATGAAGGCACTATTCCGTAATCCACAGGCTGCGGATTGAGACCGGCTATGCCCTCGACGCAATTGACCGCCTCTGCGGAAGCCACATGCGCCAGGGCCGGAGTGGCTATCACATCCCCTATGGCGTATACGCCTTCGAACGAGGTCCGGTAATGCCCGTCGACAGGTATGCGGCGTTTCACGCATTCGATGCCGAGAGCCTCCAGTCCGATATTGTCCGTATTCGGAACGATTCCCACCGCGGACAATACGACATCCGCCTTAAGCTCGACTTCGCCTTTCTTCGTATCTATCTTCAGCACCGCCCCCTCAGCGGAAACATCGACGCCCTTGACTGCCGAAGACACCATCACTTTGATGCCGCGTTTGCGGAACGAGCGGCTCAGTTGCGCCGAAGCCTCATCGTCCTCGAGAGGGAGAAGCCTGTCCATGAACTCGATGATGGTGACATCGACACCGAGCGAGGAGTAGAAAAACGCAAGTTCGCTGCCTATCGCGCCTGAACCGATTACGGCCATCGAGGAAGGAAGCGACTGCGGAACGAGCGCGTCCCTGTAACCCAGGATCTTCTTGCCGTCGATCGGCGCGAACGGCAAAGCCGCCGCCCTTGCGCCTGTTGCGATGATTATGTGAGGGGCCTCGTATGACGACTGCGTTCCGTCCTGTGATGTCACATCCACTACGGCATGTCCTCCGTCGTCACGAAGACGGGCCTCGCCTCTGATGACGGCAACTCCGTTTTTCTTGAAAAGATACTCGATACCCTTCGACATTGTCGAAGCCACACCGCGGCTGCGTGAGACTATCGCCGCTATGTCCGGACTGACATTTTCGGCAGTAAAGCCGAATTCCGCTCCGCGCAGAGAGGTCAGATAGCCCTCACTGCTCCTGAGCAGGGCCTTGGTCGGGATACACCCCCAATTGAGGCAGATTCCGCCGAGCGATTCGCGCTCGATGACAGCGCATTTCATTCCTAATTGCGCAGCACGGATGGCCGCTACATATCCGCCTGGACCGGCGCCTATGACTATGATATCGTATTTTTCCATGATTGAAGATTATTGTTCGTTCTTTCCACAACAGTTTTTGTATTTCTTGCCGCTGCCGCAAGGACACGGGTCGTTCCTGCCGACCTTCTTTTCCACCCGGACAGGGGCGTTGCTCTTCGGTTCGCCACCGTTCGTATGCAAATCCTGACGGCTCGTCTGCATGCGGCTCATGTCGGTACGGCGTTGCTCGCTTTCCCTTACCGTGGCGTTCTGCCTCAACGGGATGAACGCCCTGAGCAGGAACGAGAGCACATCTGCGGAGATGTCCTGGACGGTCTCTTTGAACAGCCCGTAACTTTCGACCTTGTAGATGAGCAACGGGTCCTTCTGCTCGTAAGTGGCATTCTGGACGGACTGCTTCAAATCGTCCATGTTCCTGAGATGCTGTTTCCAGTGCTCGTCTATCTGGTAGAGCATTATGGTCTTGGCCAATGACCGCGAAATCTCGCGGCCTTCGTTTTCACAGGCCTTCTTGAGGTTCACGGCAATCGTCAGAGCCTTCATGCCGTCGCTGACAGGAATGGCTATGTTTTCATAGATCGCGCTCTGCGTCTCGTAAATGTTCCTGATAATAGGCATGGCCTGGGTTATCATGGTTTCCATACGGCGGTCGTAGGTTTCGGTTATTGCCGAAGAAAGCCTGTCGGACAGTTCGTCCCGTTTGAGATCATCGTATTCCTTCTCGGTGAAAGGCACTTCGATCGAAAGGAGCTTCATGATTTCGTATGAAAACGCCCCGTATTCGTAATCGGCGTATTTTTCCATGAGCGAATCCGAAAGATCCTGAATCATATTGGCCAGGTCAATCTCTATCCTTTCGCCGTTCAACGCGTTCCTGCGCCTGCCATAGATGGCTTTTCGCTGCGCGTTCATGACATCATCGTACTCCAAAAGGCGCTTACGGATTCCGAAATTGTTCTCTTCCACGCGTTTCTGCGCCCTCTCGATGGCGCTGGAAAGCGCCGGTGCATGCATGGCCTCACCCTCTTTCAGACCGAGCCTGTCGACTATCTTCGATATGCGCTCCGCACCGAACAGCCTCATGAGGTTGTCCTCCAGCGAGACATAGAAGACCGAAGAGCCCGGGTCGCCCTGACGGCCGG
>DEPW01000135.1:6404-6905 GCA_002358965.1 Bacteroidales bacterium UBA3382 | reverse complement strand
GGCCCGCAATATCGGCAAAGAGATAAACGAATACAACAACGAGCGGAAAAGCATAGACCGCGAAATCACCGAGCAGGCCAAAGAAATGGTAAGGACTTCTCCCGGATTCGCCGCAAGCAGTTCGACCGTCGTGTACAATCCCGCATGGCACAGGGGAGTCGTCGGCATCGTCGCTTCGCGTCTGGTGGAGGCCTTTTACAAGCCGACAATAGTGCTTACCAGTTCGCAGAACGGACTGATAACCGGCTCCGCCAGGAGCGTGGCAGGCTTCGACCTGTACGAGGCCATAGAAAGCTGTTCGGACATACTCGAAAATTTCGGAGGGCACATCTATGCCGCAGGCCTGACATTGAAAGAGGAGAACCTCGGCGAGTTCAGCCGCCGTTTCGAAGAGTATGTCGCCGCACATATCTCCAAAGAGACAATAACTCCGGTGGTGAATATAGACTCCTACCTGAACTTCAATCAGATAACTCCGAAATTCTTCCGCATACTCAAGCA
>DEPW01000135.1:399-6290 GCA_002358965.1 Bacteroidales bacterium UBA3382 | reverse complement strand
CCATCTTAAGCTCGAATTGATACAGGAAGACCAGCCGTACCGCCATATTTCAGCGATAGCGTTCAACCGTTCCGAGCATTTCGAGCATCTTGCTGCCGGAAATCCGATAGATGTCTGTTACTCCATTGTGGAAAACTATTATCGCGGCAACGCTACGATACAGCTGAGGATAGCCGACATAAAGGCTCGGGAAGACATAATCTGAACGGGAAGCCGCCGCCCCTGCCGGTGAAAGTAATCGCTGATAAGGCAAAACAGGCGCGGCCGGTCGGCCGCGCCTTAAATGTCCTCGTGTGTGGAACGAAGGGATTTATTCGGCTTTGTAGCCTTTTTCCTCGTAGAGTTTCCTGACTGCGTTCGCAAGCCTGCAGATGCCTTCGTCTATCTTCTCGTCCGAAGCGTATGAGAAGTTGAGCCTCATGGAGTTCTGTCCGCCTCCGTCGCAATAGAATGAAGTTCCGAGTACGAATGCTACATTCTCTTTGATGGCGATGTTGAACAGATCCAGTGTGCTGAGGCCTTCAGGGAGTGAGACGAGCAGGAACAGACCGCCTTCAGGATTGGTCCATGAAACGCCTTTAGGCATGTAATGCTCGAGAGCATCGATCATCTTGGTCTTCTTGGTGCGGTACAGATCGGCTATCTTCACGAGATTCCTGTCGAAGTGTCCGGATGCCAGGTATCTCTCGGCAATCATCTGCGACATGATAGGCGTGCAGAGGTCCGAGCACTGTTTGCCGACGATGAGGCGGCTGATCACTTCGTCAGGACCGATTACCCAACCGATACGGAAGCCAGGAACGAAAGTCTTAGAGAATGTTCCGAGCTGGACTACGCGGCCGTCAGTGTCGAGGCTGAGGATGGTAGGGACAGGCTCGCCTTCGAAACGGATATCCCTGTACGGGCTGTCTTCGATGATGATCATGTCGTGTTTGCGGGCCACTTCGAGAGCCAGTTTCCTCTCTTCGAGAGTCATGGTGGTTCCGGAAGGGTTCCTGAAATCAGGCACGAGATAGATGTATTTAGGTTTCCTGCCCTGGGCTGTAAGGTCGGTTATGACCTTGTCCATTTCATCATAGCTCTTGAAGCCGACAGGTTCGCCCTGTTCCGCATATATCGCCTGGAGCGCTCCAAGATACGAAGGAAGTTCGCAAAGTACGGTGTCGCCCGGATCGACGAAGATCCTTGCTACCAAATCGAGAGCCTGCTGGGAAGCGGTAGTGATGAGGATGTTCTTGATGTCGACATCTACGCCCTGGGTGCGTTTTACCATTTTCGCAAGCTCTTTCCTGAGTCCCGGATGACCTTCGGTGGTGCTGTACTGCAATGCCTTTGCCGGGCATTCGTTCATGATATCCATCATGATCTGTTTGAGTTCCTCGACCGGGAAAGTCTCTGCGTTAGGAAAACCGCCGCCGAACGAAATCACATCGGGGCTGGTGATGACGCTGAGAAGATCCCTGATTGAAGATCTCCTCATGTTCAATGCGTTTTTTGATAAGATTTGTTGTATATTTACGCTCATTATCTAAAGATTTTATAGATTTTATTCTGGATGCAAAAATAATAAATTGTAAGCATTTTCAAATAAAAACTTGAATTTTTTGAAGCGTTGTCAGACAAATGACTATAAATTATTAAAAATAATGCGGCAGATGAAGACCCTTTTCCTCATAGACGGACATTCCCTGATATTCAAAATGTATTATGCTTTCCTGCGAAGGCCGATGATTAATTCGAAAGGTGCCGACACTTCCATCCTCTTCGGTTTTACGAAATATCTGCTTGAACTCGTGAACAAAGAGCGGCCTTCGCATCTGGCCGTCGCTTTCGATCCTCCGGGCAAGACATTCAGGCACGACATGTTTCCCGATTACAAAGGTACAAGGAGCGCGACTCCGCAATCGGTGATAGACGCCCTCGAGCCTCTGATAGGGATATGCGGCGCATTGCGCATACCGGTGCTGATGGAACCCGGATATGAAGCCGACGATGTGATAGGTTCGTTTGCAACGCGCCAGGCCGGGAACGGTTTCGATGTGTACATGGTTACGGTAGACAAGGATTACGGCCAGCTGCTGCAGGACAACATCTTCCAGTACAAACCGGGAAAATCCGGGGACGATAGCGAAATAGTCACTGCCGATGCGCTTTGCCGGAAATACGGGATAAGCTCCCCGGCGCAATTCGCCGACATACTTGCCATCTGGGGAGATGCTTCTGACAACATCCCGGGAGTCAAGGGGGTAGGTGAAGTAGGCGCGGCCAGGCTGATATCCGAATACGGTTCGATCGAAGGCATATACGCCAATATCGACAAACTGAAGCCCAAGCAGAGAGAGGCCTTTGAAGAAGCCAGAGACAGGATCGGACTCAGCCGCGATCTCGTCAGGATCAAGCGCGATCTGCCCGTCAGCGTGCCTGAACGGGAATTGGAAACGGACATGATATACGACGACGGCGTCAAATGTCTTTTCGAAAAATACGAATTCGGCTCTCTGAGAAAATATTTTCCCGCTCCCGTCCGGCAGTCGTCCCTCGCATGCACGGGAGCGGACAAGGCTGCCGCGGAAGAGCGGAAGCCCGTAATAGATTGTTCGCCGGCCAGCCCTGAGGAAGTGCTTGCCGGTGCGGAAGCGTCTGGCCGCGCCTCGATTTGTACGAGATCCGGGAAAATGCTGATCGTTGCCGGAAAGGAGCCGGGACTTGCATGCGAAACCGTTTTCCCTCTTAATGGCGGTAGCGGTTCCGAAGCCGTCGGAAAAATATTTTCATCGCCCGATATCGAAAAGACGGGTTACGACCTGAAAGCGGCGTACAGGCTGTTGTCGAAGGAAGGCATACGCCCGAATGGAGCTATTTCAGATATCGAAATCATGCACTATCTCGCAAATCCCGAGATGAGCCACAAGGCCGACATGATCATACAGGCATGTACGGGCAGGAAGATTTCGGAATACACGCTTACCGGATTCGGCCCGCTTCCTGAAGAGGACGGTCCGGTGCCGGATCTGTTCAGCCAGAAAGACTGCTCTTGCGATGTGGCGGAGATGGCCGCCGAGGCCGCTTTGGCCCCGAAAGCGGCGCAGGCATTGTCCGAAATACTTCGGAAAGATGGGATGGAAAGGCTTTACGGAGACATCGAGGCTCCTCTGATAGAAGTGCTTGCGGATATGGAGGAAGAGGGCATCAAGATAGATGTAGGGCAATTGCGGTCCTATCGCAGGACTCTGGAAGAGGATATGCTCCGTATCGAACGGGAAATTCGGGAAATCGCCGCAGACCCCGGGCTGAATGTCTCGTCGCCCAAGCAGCTCGGAATCGTTCTGTACGAAAAGATGAAACTCAATCCGAAAGCCAAAGCCAACGGGAAGAACAATTATCCTACTGACGAAGAGACCCTCAACACTCTTCTCGACAAGAGCCCGATTGTCCGGAAGATACTCGATTTCCGCGGGCTCAAGAAGCTGATTTCGACATATATCGACCCGCTCCCGCTCCTTGTGGACGCCGACGGAAAGCTTCATACGACATTCAATCAGGCCCTTACGGCCACAGGCCGGCTCAGCAGCTCCAGGCCTAATCTCCAGAACATCCCCGTGCGGACCGAACAAGGCAAAGAGATCAGGAAAGCCTTTGTCCCGAGCCATGCGGACGGCTTCATAATGTCGGCCGACTATTCTCAGATCGAGTTAAGGATAATGGCACATATCAGTTGCGACCGGCATCTCGTCGAGGCCTTCAGGCGTAACGAAGACATTCACGCCATGACTGCCGCCAAGATTTTCGGTACGGATATCCTGTCGGTGACCAAAGAGCAGCGGAGGCGGGCCAAGACTGCCAATTTCGGCATCATTTACGGGATTTCGGCTTTCGGCCTGTCGCAAAGGCTGAAGATCCCCCGCAGCGAAGCCAAGCAGCTCATCGACGAGTATTTTGCCAATTTCAAAGGGGTCGAGGCTTATATCAAGGATGCGATCGCGATGGCAAGGGAGAGGGGATATGTCGAAACGCTTTTCGGCCGCAGACGCTATCTTCCGGATATCAATTCGAAAAACAATACGGTGCGGTCTCTGGCGGAACGCAATGCAATCAATGCCCCTATCCAGGGAACTGCCGCGGATATCATCAAACTCGCCATGGTAAATATATTCCGAAGGCTCCGTAGTGAAGGACTTCGCAGCAAGATGGTCCTGCAGGTGCATGACGAACTCGTATTCGATGTCGTCCCGGGCGAATGCGAACGGCTCCCGGCATTGGTCAGGGAGGAAATGGAGGGAGTTGTAAAATTATCCGTACCTTTGACGGTCGATTGCAATTATGGAAAAAACTGGCTTGAAGCTCACTGAACTTACCGACAAGGAACTCGTCGACCTGGCTCTCCAGCAGAACCAGGCCGCTTTCATCGTCCTTTACACCAGATACAGCGCAGGTGTGAGAAACCACATCTCAAAATACATCTCACAGGCAGAAGACAGGGAAGACGTGGCCCTTGAAAGTTTCCAGAAAGCCTTCAGCCAGATAAGCTCATACAATCCGGAGTTCAAGTTCTCCACATGGCTGTACAGGATTGCAAGGAACACCGCACTGGACCATATCAGCAAGAGAGACAGGGAAAAGAACAACCTTCCGACGACATCCATCAGCGACACCATATCCGAACTCAACGACATGGCGGCTGCGATGCACAACCCGGAAGACGACATCATAAAGCAGCAGGAATACGACAAGTGGATGGACAATATCGAAAAGCTGAAGGAAGACTACAGAATCGTGGCCCGGATGAACCTCATAGACCATTTCGGATATAAGGAAATCGCCGACCAGCTGGATCTCCCCATCAATACTGTCAAGACAAGAATCCGCCGGGCAAAGGCACAGCTGCTCAAGATGATGGAAATGTCGGACGAACTTCAGTAGAACAACTGGCATGCCGACAGGAAGCCGGCACAGCCAGAAAAACTGCACAATCAATGGAATATCAGGAATTTGAAGACATAGTACTCAGGCTGTTCCCTGAGACCGGCACATGCCGGCTGGAGAAATTCAGAATGCTCGGCCCGCTCTACAGGGAGTGGAATTCGAAGATAAATGTAATCTCACGCAAGGACATTGACAACCTGTACCTCCACCACGTACTGCATTCCCTCGCGATAGCTGAATACATCAGACGGCATATGCCCGGGCTCTACGGCCTGATTTCAGCGACGGCGGAGGACGGGGCCGGGACATGTCAGGTGCCTGACGCAGTCCCCGGGCCGGCAGCAACATTCCTGGACATAGGCACAGGAGGAGGCTTCCCGGGGATTCCTCTCGCCATACTGTTCCCGTCAGCCCATTTCACACTCTGCGACTCAATCGGGAAAAAAGTGCTCGTCGCATCAGAAATTTCAGAAGCGTGCGGACTGAAGAATGTCTCTGCGGCAAACGCAAGGGCCGAAGCTCTTCCAGGCCAGTTTGACTGGATTGTATCAAGGGCAGTCACATCCCTGGACAGATTCCTGCCATGGACAAAAGGCAAATGCCGCCGCGGCATATTTTATCTGAAGGGCGGTGACGTCTCAGAAGAAATTGCCGCAGCCATGGGAAAATTCAGACTGCCTTCCGGAGCTGTGCATGTGTGGAAAATCAGTGAAGCCCTGCCCGACCCGTATTTTGAAGGAAAGCTCGTCATTTTCATTGAAGGAAATGAAAAATAATTTGCAATTAATATGAAAAACACTACCTTTGCACTCCCAAACCTGATTTCAGTCGGTTTTTGAATCAGGGGAAGCATAAGAATCTGAAATATAAAAGCATAAGATAATGAAAAGAACATTCCAACCATCACAGCGCAAGCGTCGCAACAAACACGGATTCCGTGAGAGAATGGCAACTAAAAACGGACGTCG
>DEPW01000135.1:0-373 GCA_002358965.1 Bacteroidales bacterium UBA3382 | reverse complement strand
CATGGACGCAAGAAACTGACAGTGTCATCAGAAGACAGATTCTGAGAAAATACATCGGCAACCGGGACATGTTAATCATTGTCTTGGTGGAAAGAAGTCAAGAGGCTGTGTCAAATCACTTTGGCTCAGCCTTTTTGATTATGCAGTCCCGGACCGGAACTGCCGCATATCACGGAAAACCGCATGCCCTGGAACTGCCGCATGGATTGAAGACTGCACATGAATTGAAGACTGCACACAAAATACCTGCCGTATGGAAGACCACGAAAAATACATGACAGAAGCCTTGCGTGAAGCCGTCGCCGCTGCCGAAGAAGATGAAGTTCCCGTAGGGGCCGTTATTGTATGCCGGGGACGCATCATCGGCAGGGGG
>DEPW01000037.1:6134-7301 GCA_002358965.1 Bacteroidales bacterium UBA3382 | reverse complement strand
ATGCGTCCCGTGCCCCATCGGAAAATCGTTATCCCCGCCGCCTGCCGCCGGCTGTGGCATGAGTATCACATTTCCGAAACGGATGCAGGCCAGCGCCAGCTTTCCGTCACGGGACATATACGGCCCCGGGAAATCCCCGTTCGCCTCGGTTACGGCATTGCAAAGTCTTTCGGGAAGAGCCTGCTGCGTCCATGTAGCATACTCCCGGGCATCTATCCATAGCGGATCGCCTTCGTCCATGAAACGCGATGATGCGCCTTGAGCGTAAGAGCCGAATACAGCCCCCTTGCTTGCGATGAGCCGGCCAAGAGCCTCCGGAGAAGAAGGCAGTCCGCCGACATCGTAACCGGCTTCCTTCAATGCGACAAGGAAATTGTACAGGGACGGCACTACTTCCATACCTCCTGCCGTCAGGGCATTCTGCCCAGGTCCCTTAAAATAGAACACGGCTATCTTCTTTTCGCTCTCAGGCTTGGTCTTCAAGGCTATATACCTATTGACGGTCTCAGTAAAGTCATCCAGACGGTCGGGTATGGCCGAAAGATACTGCAATCCGTCATCTGAAAGATAGTGTCCGAAGAGCGCATAAGGCCTGATGGCGCCGTCTATTTCCGGCGTAACCACGCTTTGGGAGAGAAAGCCTCCGCTCATACCCATTTCATCGGCCTCCCAGTCCTCCACGAGAGCGTTGACATTCAACGGAGCGAACAAAGGGATGTTGCGGCTTTCGAGATACTCCACGGCGGCATCCCCCAAGCGTCCGTGAGCCATATTGATTATTGCCGACGGGGCTATCGAGTCCAGGGTGCCGTCAGTCACAAATGTCCTGATACTGCGTATCGCATACACCATGTTGCCGGTCGCTTCGAGGGACTCGACGAGCTTCGAAGGCTCGCCCATCTGTCCTGTGACCACGATACGGGAGGCATTTTCCCTGTAAAGGCCTTCGGCCCTGAGGTACGCCTCATATTCCGCGATGCTGCCGAAACCGATTTCGGGTTCATCCCCGGAAGAAGGCCGGTAGATGTTTTCCACGACATATTCTTCGGCCATCGGAGGTTCGGGAGCGAAAACCGCCTTGCCGTCCACATGCCGCCGGACATACGCAAGCATATTCCGGTAATTGGCGCGTCCGCCGTTTTCAAGATACGCCCCCACGGCGGAAGC
>DEPW01000037.1:4340-6107 GCA_002358965.1 Bacteroidales bacterium UBA3382 | reverse complement strand
CAGCGTATTGATATCATTCGCCGGATTGGTAACCATTGTGGAAACGACCGGCAGCCCCTTCCTGGACGCCTCGAGGATTTCCTCCCGCTCCTGCTCAGTAATGCGCAGTCCCATACCGTTTATGAACAGCATGTCATAGCGGCCGGCCTTGCCGGCCTCGGAAGGGCGCAACTCGTAAAGCCGGATCATTCGGCTGTCATTGGCTTTCGAAATCTCTCCGAGCGAAATCGCCTGATAATTCATGAAAGCGATTTTCGTCGGTGCGCACAACGCCGTCCACAATCCCCACAGTATCAAAATGAGGGCTGCCGCGGCAAACAGATATGCCATTGTCCTTTTTTTCATTGTCTATCAATATTTTTTAAAAAATTTTTCGACATCTATCGACAGTCCTACCGCCGCCGTCAGCCCGGTCGTGGCAGGTGAGCTGCTATAATAATATTCCGGGACATAATTGAAAAGATTGTCGACTATCACATTGAGGTTAATGCCTTTCCAGATGTCCTGGGAAAATACGAGTTTCCATATCGTGTAACCCGGATAAGTGACAGTTTCGGTATCTTCATAATCGGTCGCGGAAGTATACACATCCGCAGTGACCGCAGAGAGGACCCTTCCGCTCAAGGCTATGTTGAAACCGTAATTTTTCCATGAACGGCCATACTCGAGCTTGATCGTGGCAGAGTGAGGACGAGTCTGGCTAAGCAACGGTTCGCCTTTCCGTATGGCCTCATCCGTATATGTGTAGGATACTCTTGCACCGAGACCGAAAGGGAGCCTTGTCGAAACGGAAAAATCAAGCCCTCTCACCTGCATCTGGGACATGTTGACATACTGCATGCCGCCCAGAGCTTCGTTCCAGACTGTCGTAATGCGGTTGTCCACCCAGTTGTAAAATCCTGAAACCGAAGCATTCAGGTACTTCCACGAGTATTCAGCCGAAACCGAAAGGTTTTCGCTCGACTCCGGCTCCAGGTCAGGATTACCGTATATCATGAAAATGCTCGCCATATCGAAAGACATGTACATTTCCTTGAGTGTCGGCGCTCTGAAACCTCCGGAATAGGAACCTCGGAAAGACCATCCTCCTGTCTGATACATAAGGCTCAGTTTAGGTGAAAAATGGCTCAATCTCTTTTGCGAGAAGAAGTCGAACCGCAAACCTCCGGTAAGATGCCAATGTTCGTCGAGACTGCATTCGATCTGTGTAAAGACATCCGCCGTATGCTGGACATGATAGCCGTTGCCTTCGAACTGATACGACATCAGATAGTCCCTCATGTAATCTCCTCCGACTATCAGGGTATGGTCTCCTTCAGGCAGGAACGAATAGACATACATCCCTCTCAGGACATGTTGCACATTGCTGTAATCGCGCACATCCGTATCGTTGAACAGCAGATAATCGCTTTTGTCGTATTGGTCGTAACTGTACGACAGCTCCACCCGGCTCTTCACATCGATGTCCCACTCGCCTTTCAGACCTGCGCTGAAATCGCGATACCTATCCTTGGTATCGGACTGCATGTCCCTTTCACGGAAAAAATATCCGGCCCTTGCAGTGAATTCAAGTCCCTCTACGGGTTCGTACTGCAACCGCTCTTTCACACTGTAATTGTATCCGCCGTAAAACATACCGTAATCCCCGTCGTTCTTCATGGCATACGAGTCCACACTGGTATACTGGACATTGGTCATGCTGTTGAATTTCCCTGCCATGAAACCTACAGAGCCTCCATAGCGTTGCTCGTTATGGGCTCCGTACCT
>DEPW01000037.1:0-4221 GCA_002358965.1 Bacteroidales bacterium UBA3382 | reverse complement strand
GGAGCCATAAAGCGACGAGGCTGCTCCTTTGATGATTTCGACCCTCTCGACATTGTCAAGATTAAGACGGCTGTAGTCGATATTGTCCAGCGTCTCCCCGGCAATGCGCTCGCCGTCCACGAGGAAAAGCACCGAGTTGCCGCCGAACCCTTGCATGTTCAGGGTCACCTGCTGATCCATCGCATATGAAAACTCTATGCCCGGCAGTTCGGCTTCGAGCAGCTCGCCTATGTCAAGGGCGTCGACTCTGTCGATGTCCTGGGAAGTTATCACTCTTGTAAGTATCGGCGAATCCTTCAGAAGTCTCGGAGTCCTCGTCCCCGTGACGACCACGGCCTCGAGATCCATCAGGTCCTCTTCCATGGCTACATCTACATGGCCGTAATCTTCCAGCCCGTCCAAGGCCACTTCGCACGAAAGGAAACCGAGCATCTGATATGTCAGCACCGAATGTTCCGTAACTACGATACTGTAGCTGCCGTCGGGAAGAGTGAGCGTGTAATTCGTCCTGTCTCCTTTGACCATTATCGTCACTCCCTCCAACGGAACTCCGCCGCTGTCGCGCACGATACCGCCGACAGTCATTTTCTGCGAAAATGCCGGCATTGCGGCCAGCAACACAAAGACTGTGAAAATTATTTTCTTCATATCTCCAATGTCTAACGGGCCAACTCGAGCGGATATAGGTAATCTATGGTCATAAAGCCCTTTACTTTGCTTTCATCCATGTAATTGGAGAGCCTGAGAGCCGCCATGCGCCCGTCCCGCATCTTCAATATGTAGACTTTGCCAGACATGGAATATACCGGAGGCATCGTCGAAGTATCCACATCGAGCCAGCCTGACAGCTCGGCATTGTAATATGAAGGTGCGTATACTATATTGCCGTCCATCATTCCGGACATGTCCACCGCAATAGTGCTGTCAGTCCATATGTCCGCCACCCATTCTCCTTCCGGAAGCCTTCCAGAGGCCTTCAAAGCCTCGAGATCGGTAAATCCAGTCTCCATCACCTCACCGGCGTCGGTCTTGGCATCATAACGATGTATCGCGAAATCCCAGGAGAGGATATCTCCCTGCTCTGTTCCGTCTTCGGCGATGACCGTCGTATCGATCGAGGCAGAGCGGAAATCGACATATGTCCATTTTGCGTATGATGTGGCATCGATATATATCGTCCCTTTGCCCTCCGTCCCGTCCATGCTGACGAAACCGAAGTCTGTCACGGCCGAAGGCTCGTCGTAAATCCAATCGAAGATACCGTTACAAGACGAGAGCGGCATCAAAGCCGCCCCCATCGCCAACAATATGAAACGTTTACTCATTGTCCGGAAGGAATGTAATCTTCAATCCGCCCATGACGGACGGTACATCGAACACAAACGAGAAGTCGGACTTGTCGCCGTTTACCGTTCCGGAAAAAGTGCAAGGGTATTCCTGCTCCGAACCGGGCTGCATACCCATCATGGTAGAGCCTTCTCCTTCAATTGTGAAAGAGTCTCCGTCCTTTGACACTCTCGCGCCTGAAACAGTAAATTGGCCCCAGGTATCGGAGACATAGCCTACTGTCACAATCCCCTCGCCGCTGGATGTAATCGTAAGAGTCTGTCCCTCACTGACCATCGGATCCGGAGAATATTGAAATTCGGCGGTCGAATACCCAGAATATGTCCCGGCTACCGATTCCGAAGGATCTGCGCCCTCATCTTTGTTGCACGACACTGTCGCAAGGACGGCCATTGCCGCCACTAATAAAAATCTTTTGAGTCCCATAGTATAAATTGTTTGTTTCGGAGTGCAAAGTTATCCTGCGTCCGAGCCCCGGTCAATCACAATTTATTGGGAAAAAACGATAATACTGTAACAATTTGTTGTTGCCGTCTTGTTTGAAATAGCTGCCAGATGCTCATTGCTGCAATAGCTATCGGGAGTTCGTTGCCGCATCAGCAAAAGACCCTTGACTTCAAACTTTTCAAACGGCACTATGGAGAAACAAAATTTTTGCCCGGGACTTTCACCCGTCAGACAACGCTAATGGCAAGCGCACAAATAAAACGGGCGAAGCCTTAATTGCCAGCCCGTTTCATTGGTTCTTGTGTATTTAGTTGAGATTATAGAAAAATTCAGGGAACAATTTTAGAAGCTGTTTAAATTTTATTCAAAAATAATTTGATGGCAGCGATTTGAAGCATGGTTTCGTGCGTGTCAGCCTTGTATTCGTAGTCAATGGTCAGTCTCCTGAAGTTTTCAAGCAATGAGAAAGTGCGCCCGACAATCCATTTCAGCCCGGGAATTTGTATCTCATGGATTCGAACACCTCTTCCGCTCCGACACTGTCATGAACATTAGCCGAATGACTCTCACTGATGCCGGAGGAAAAGGTCGATGGTATTGCGCATAAGACAGGTGATGGTCATAGGCCCGAGTCCGCCCGGCACCGGAGTGATTACGGATGCCTTCGGAGCCACCGCTTCGAAATCCACATCCCCGCAAAGCTTTCCGGTGTCAGGATCCCTGTTCACGCCGACATCCATCACGACCGCGCCTTCGGACACCATGTCGGCTGTTATGAGTTTCGGCCTGCCTATGGCCACTACGAGGATTTCGGCCTCGCGCGTCACGGAAGCGAGATCCTTGGTCCGCGAATGGGCAATGGTGACCGTGGCGTTTGCATCCAGCAGGAGCTTGGCTACAGGAAGCCCCACTATGTTGCTCCTGCCGACGACGACGGCCCTCTTGCCCTGAATCTCTATCCCGGCCTCCTTGAGCATCAGCATCACGCCCATAGGCGTGCATGGCAGCGTACAAGGCCTTTTTAGCTGGAGATCGGCGATATTGAGAGGGTGGAACCCGTCCACATCCTTGTCCTGACGCACTGCGGCAATGATTTTGTCCGAATTGATGTGCTTTGGCAACGGCAGCTGGATGAGTATTCCGTCTACTTCCGGGTCGGCATTCAGTCCGTCAATCAGCGACAACAGTTCCGCTTCCGAGATTGAAGCATCCTTGTGGATTGTCGTATTCCTGATCCCCAAAGCCTCGGAGGCCTTGCTCTTTCCGGTCACATACGACACGCTCGCAGGGTCGTCGCCCACCAGCACCACAACCAGATGCGGAGTACGACCGTATTTTTCCTTCAGGACCTTAACTTCTTCCGCCATCCCGGCCTTCATCCTGACCGACAAATCTTTACCGCTTATTATCATAACTCTCCTTTTTCAAATCATGCAAAATTAACAATTTTCCGTAAAATGTATTGTTTTCCGAGTAAAATTGCTATCTCAATCAGGAAGCTTCTGCGTATCTTTGATTCCGTTAAAAACAAATCAGGACAACGATGAAACGCATGATCATTTTAATCGCGACCGCCTTGGCGTCATGCCTCACGGCCTTCGCACAAAACACAGAAGAGATGAAAGGACAAAAGACATTGGTGGCTTATTTTTCCGCCACCGGGACGACAGAAAGAGTCGCCATGATGATAGCCGAAGCCACGGGAGGAGATCTCTGCCCGATCGAACCTGAAGCCGCATACACATCGGCCGACCTCGACTGGAACGACAGGACATCGCGAAGCAGCATCGAGATGAACGACAGTTCTTCACGCCCGGCCATAAGCGTCAGGCTGGAAAACGCATCCGAATACGATGTCGTCTACCTCGGCTTCCCTATCTGGTGGAATCTTGCCCCGAGGGTAATCAACACTTTCCTCGAGACATACGATTTTTCGGGAAAGACCGTCATTCCGTTCGCGACATCCGGAGGGAGCGGAATAAACAATTCCGTGAACGAATTGAAAAAGGCCTATCCTTCGGTAAACTGGCAATCGGGAAAACTGCTTAACCGTGCCACTCAGACCGTCATCAGGGACTGGCTGCAATAAGAAAGCCCTGCCTGCCGACGGGCCGACAGGCAGCCTCAGCGATTTTCCGCTTCCGGAATGGCCCAGTGCCCGATGTCCTTGCGGTAAAACAGTTCCGGACAGCCGATACGGGAAACAGCCCCGTATACCTTCGAGCGAGCCTGCATCAATGTGTCGGCCGAAGCGACGACTATCAGCACCCTGCCTCCGGCAGTCCGATATCGTCCGTCCGCAAACGAGGTGCCCATGTGATATACCCTGACCCCTTCTTCGCCGATAACGGAATCGAGACCGCCTATCTCATAGCCTTTTCCGTAATGGCCCGGATAGCCTTTGGCAGCCATCACGACCCCTATGGT
>DEPW01000138.1 GCA_002358965.1 Bacteroidales bacterium UBA3382 | reverse complement strand
GGAACCATTGCATGGAAAGCCTCGGCTCGATTACCGCATCCGTACGCTCCGAATAGCCGACCTGGGACGAATAGTCTTCCTCCTTCTCAAGCAAGCCTTCGCGCTCCAGCAGCTCCCGGATATGTTTCCGTGCCTCGAACCTGTCTTCGCCCACAAGTATGACCGCCTTGTCGTTGAGCTTTCCGTGCTCGTCGATGATGTCGATAACCGGAAGATTGTGCCTCTGCCCTATCGCATAGTCGTTTACATCATGCGCAGGTGTCACTTTGAGGCAACCGGTACCGAACCCTATCTCGACATAATCGTCTTCGATGACAGGGATTTCCCTGTTGATCAATGGAATGAGGACCTTTTTGCCCTTCAGCCATCGGTACCTTTCGTCTTCAGGATGTATGCATACCGCGGCATCGGCCATTATTGTTTCCGGCCTCGTGGTCGCTACCACTATGTATTTTCCCGTAGAGACGCCATTGTCGGAAACATGATACCTTAAATAATACAGTTTCGATTTGGTCTCTTTCCTTATGACTTCTTCGTCACTTACCGCCGTAAGTCCCACCGGATCCCAGTTGACCATCCTTATGCCTCTGTAAATGAGTCCTTTCTTGTAGAAATGGACAAAGGTGCGGACGACGGCGCGGCTGAGCTCCGGCTCCATCGTGAATCTGGTACGGTCCCAATCGCACGAAGCCCCGAGTTTCTTGAGCTGTTCCAATATGATGCCTCCGTGCTTTTCTTTCCATTCCCATGCATGCCTGAGGAACTCTTCGCGCGTCAGGTCCTCTTTGGAAATGCCTTCGGCCCTGAGCTTTGCGACTACTTTGGCCTCCGTAGCGATCGATGCATGGTCCGTACCTGGAACCCAGCAAGCGTTTTTCCCGCACATCCTCGCCCTGCGCACCAGCACATCCTGAATAGTGTTGTTCAGCATGTGTCCCATGTGCAGCACTCCGGTCACATTCGGCGGAGGGATGATCATGGAATAAGGTTCACGGCTATCCGGCTCTGAATGGAAGAACTTGTGTTCCAACCAATAAGAATACCATTTGTCCTCGGTCTGCGAGGGATTGTACTTTGCTGGCAATTCCATACGAATC
The DNA here is from genome assembly GCA_002358965.1 of Bacteroidales bacterium UBA3382. GTDB lineage: Bacteria > Bacteroidota > Bacteroidia > Bacteroidales > UBA932 > Merdivivens. The sequence goes on along the minus strand of DEPW01000138.1, from coordinate 1,973 downwards.
TATATTTTATCAAGTTTTGAATTTTAAACAGGCAAAATTAACATTTTTATTAAAAAAATGAGTAACTTGCAGATTGTTTTTAATTTTTTAGAAAAATGGCAGAAGAAAAAAAATCCATCAACCTTGAAATAAAGCCCGAAATCGCGAAAGGGACTTATTCGAACCTTGCAATCATCTCGCATTCGCACAGCGAGTTCATCATCGACTTCGCGCAAGTGATGCCAGGCTTTGCAAAACCTGAAATCACCCAAAGGATCATCCTCGCTCCCGAACATGCGAAAAGGCTCCTCGCCGCCCTTCAGGACAACATAGCGAAATACGAAAACCAGAACGGCCCTATAATTAAAGGCGAACAGAAGCTGACGGCCCAGTTCCCGCTGGATTTCAATTCAAAAGGCACTAAATCGTAATCAGCGTGCACCTACCTGGATACAGACTGATATTGGGATCCGCCTCGCCGCGCCGCAAGGAGCTGCTGGCGGGTCTCGATTTGGATTTTACGGTCGACACGGCCACGGATTGCGACGAAAGCTACGACCCGGCCATCCCCCGCGAGGAAATCCCGCTAAGGATAGCCGAAGCCAAATCGGCAGGCTTCCACAGGCCTCTGGCGGATGACGAAGTGCTCATAACCGCCGACACCATGGTGTTCTGCGACGAGGCCATCATGGGGAAGCCCAAAAACCGCGAAGAAGCCGTCAGGATGCTCCGGACGCTTTCCGGCCGTACGCACACCGTCACAACCGGCGTATATATCAGGTCCAACAGGGCCTGCGAAGGTTTCACATGCACTTCGGAAGTGGTATTCAGCCGACTTGAAGACTCCGAAATCGAATACTATGTGGACAAGTATTCGCCGCTGGACAAGGCCGGAGCCTACGGAATCCAGGAATGGATAGGATACATCGGCATCACTTCGATCAAAGGCTCGTATTACAACATCATGGGGCTTCCTGTCCAGAGACTGTACTCCGTCCTCAAAAGGCTTTTCGGTTAAATACTCCGGCATCGAGCATATCCCTGAGCATGGATATGCTTTCCTTGTACCCGTCTCCGAAATGGGCGATAAGATCGTTCAGGAACTCATGGGTGGCGACCGCCTCCCCAAGCCAGCCATGAGTTGAAGTATCGATTGAATACATGGCGCATATCCTTGCGAAATCATAGTCCATTACGAACTTCCTGACTTCTGCTGCAATGGCTTTCCTTCGCGCAGGTTTGCGGCCTGCTTTGGCAAGGCAGACATCGCATTTCCCGCATTTGCGCCCGTCCTTCTCGCCGAAATAGCCGAGCAGCATGACGCTTCGGCATTCATCCGTCCTTTCGACATAGGATATCATCGACTCCATCCTTTCGGTAAAACGGCGCAGCCTGTTGTCGTAGTTGCGTTTAGGCAGGCTCACATCCTTGGGCATCAGCCTGTTTTCCTTAAACCTGATGAGCGGCGTCTTGTCGGAAGGGATATAGACGATTATCCCTTTTTTATATAGAAAATAAAGTTTCCGCTTGAAAACCGCCTCCGTGCATTCGGTCATTTTAGCCCCGTACCCGGTATCGACCGTCACCGCATGCGAAAAGATGCCAGGATACCGGCGCATGAGGAAGTCCACGATGGTTTCTTCCAGAGCGTCTTCCGGATGAAACGAATACAGCTCCTCCCTTGAGACTGCAAAGCCCACCCTCGTCGGGATTTCGCCTTCATAGTCCACCTCCCAATGGTTTTCCGACTCGATATATTTGACGGAACTCGCCACCTTGCTGCGTCCAAGTCCGTATTTCGAACAAAAGGAGCCTATGTCGAATTTCCCGACATGGCCGGCCCCGTAACCGAAAGGTATGCCGAAAAAGTTGTGGACTTTATGGTAGATATCTTCTATATACTCCAATGTGGGGAACGAATTTTCCCCGATCTGCCTGAGCCTGCGGACATCGCTGTCATTCCACAGCAGCACCGCATAAGACCGCTTTCCGTC
>DEPW01000069.1:5878-6686 GCA_002358965.1 Bacteroidales bacterium UBA3382 | reverse complement strand
ACCTTGCGCTGCAACTGCATCAGACCGTAGAGCATGGCTTCAGGTCTTGGCGGACATCCTGGAATATAGACATCCACAGGAATGATCTTGTCCACACCGTCCACTACATGGTATGACTTTTTGAACGGGCCTCCGCTTATCGCGCATCCGCCCGTAGCCACGACATATTTCGGGTCCGCCATCTGGTCGTAGAGGCGTTTGAGTACCGGTGCCATCTTGTTGGTGATAGTGCCGGCGACCATGATGAAATCAGCCTGGCGAGGCGAAGCCCTCGTCACTTCGAACCCGAAACGGGCGAAATCGTATCTTGCGGCCCCTACGGCCATGAATTCTATTCCGCAGCAGCTTGTGGCGAATGTAAGCGGCCACAGACTGTTGCTGCGGCCCCATTCTATTACATCGTCGAGACATCCGACTATTACGTTGGTGCCGTTTTCACGGAGTTCGCGCAACATTTTCTCGATGTACTCGTTGTCGTTGAAATCTTCGTATTTCATCGACTTGATTTTGACACTTCTCTTCATGACGGATTATCCTTTACATTATTCAATAAGTGTCATTTCCATTCGAGCGCCCCCTTTCTCCAGGCGTATGCCAGTCCGAGCACAAGTACGAGCAGGAAGAACAATACGCTGACAAGCCCGTAGATTCCGAGATCCTGGACTACTACCGCCCATGCGAAGAGGAAGACGGTTTCGACATCGAACATCAGGAAAAGGATGGCGAACAGATAGTAACCGACCTTGAATTGCATCCATGACTTTCCTCTGGTAGGGATGCCGCATTCGTAAGCCTCTCCTTTCTGAGG
>DEPW01000069.1:5425-5769 GCA_002358965.1 Bacteroidales bacterium UBA3382 | reverse complement strand
TTCATAATATCTGTTTTACAAATTTTTTTAAAAAAAACGATGCAAATTTAGCAAATATTCTTTGTCTCCGATATCTTTTTTCATGAGATATTTTTATTTTTGCGGCCAATAAATTATTACCGTTATGAAGACAGATTTATCTAAAATCCTCTCTATTTCGGGACTTGGCGGTCTGTACAGCTATCTGTCGCAGGCGAAGTCCGGAGCCATAGTAGAGAACATCGAAACAAAGAAAAGAAGCTGCGTGGCTTTGAACAATAAGATAAGCTCTCTTGAAGACATATCGATATACACCGACGGGGGCGAAGTGAAGCTTGCCGATGTCCTGCTCAGAATGAAGGAAC
>DEPW01000069.1:0-5410 GCA_002358965.1 Bacteroidales bacterium UBA3382 | reverse complement strand
GGGGACGAGCCGGCGCCTTCCCACAAATCCGATCCGCAGGTCCTCAAGGCGCTTTTCGAAAAGGTGCTTCCCGATTATGACAGAGACCGTTTCTATGTTTCGCACATGAAGAAGGTGGTCGATTGGTACAACCTGATAGCGAAGTGCGCATCTTTCGATTTCGGCAAGGAAGACGAAGGAACCCCGCAAGAAGGGGAAACCCGCGAGAATGAGTAGCGTCAGGGTCATAACCCTGGGCTGTTCGAAAAACAGGGTCGATTCGGAGCATCTGATGAGGCAGCTCCAGGCTTCCTCTTTTGAAATACTGCCCGAGGAAGACGACCGCCCGGCAGACGCCACCGTCCTCAATACCTGTTCATTCATCCGTGATGCCAAGGAAGAGTCCATAGCGGCGATATTCGATGCGGTGGACCGCAAGCGCAGGGGGGAGACAGGCAAGGTCTTCGTGTTCGGCTGCCTGTCGCAGAGATATTCCCGGGAACTGCCTTCGCTGATTCCGGAAGTGGACGGTTTTTTCGGAACTTCGCATGAAGACACGGTTTCGCTCGTGCGTGCCATGGGCGCCGGATACGACGAAGGGCTTTCGCTCCAGAGGGTGCTGACGACACCTTCGCATTACGCATACCTGAAAATATCCGAAGGCTGCGATCGCAAATGCGCCTACTGCGCCATCCCCGGCATACGCGGTCCCCATGTTTCCGTCCCGATGGAGGATCTTGAGGCGGAGGCGGAAATGCTCGCCTCCAAAGGCGTACGCGAACTCATAGTCATCGCCCAGGATACCACCTGTTACGGTTTGGACCTCTATGGCAAACGGATGATAGCGCCGCTGCTTGCGCGTCTGTCGAAGGTGGATGGCATCGAATGGATAAGGCTGCATTATTCGTACCCGAACGGTTTCCCTGACGAACTCATGACAGAGATGGCGTCCAATCCGAAGATATGCAAATACCTCGACATCCCTTTGCAGCATTCTTCGACAAGGGTGCTGGACAAGATGCGCCGCAATATCACTTCCGGGCAGACTGCCGCTTTTGTGAGGAAACTCAGGGAGATGATTCCCGCAATAGTGTTGCGCACGACATTGATGGTCGGCCATCCAGGTGAGGGAAAGCGCGAATTCGAGGAGCTGCTCTCCTTTGTGGAAGAGATGCGTTTCGAAAGGCTCGGGGCTTTCATGTATTCCGAAGAGGAGGGGACATACGGTGCCGAAAACTACCGGGACAGTGTTTCAAGGAAGGAAAAACAGCGGAGATACGATGCCCTGATGTCCTTGCAGCAGGGGATTTCGTCCTCGTTCAACGCATCGCGCATCTCAAGCGTGACCGAAGTGATCGTCGATTCGCTTTCCGACGGGTATTATGTATGCCGTTCGATGTACGAAAGCCCCGAAGTAGACGGGGAGATACTGGTGGAAATTCCCGAAAACGAAAGAAACGCTGCCTGCGCATCCAGGATAGGCAAGTTTTTTGATGTTGAAATCCTCCGTGCGGGCGACTATGACCTGTATGGGAAATTTATATAAATTCAGGACAATATGGAAAAAAGGATATTGATCGGAGCGCTCTGCGCCTTGATGTTTTTAACGGCCTCGTGCGCTCCGGCGGCGTACCGTTTCGCGATAGAGCGCAGCGGTCCGTCGGTTTCGGGACTCGACCTGTCGGGAAAGAGCATCTGTGTCGTTTATGCGTATTCCGGTTCGCAGCAGGACTCGCTGCTTGCAGCCGAAATCTGCCAAGGCTTCGTTTCCTCCATGGAGGAGGACTATTTTCTCGGAGCCGATGCGGTGCCTCTGTACAATCTCAAATATTCGGCTGTCGCCGATTATGCCTCCGAGGATTCTCTGGTGGGGCTCATAATGGACACTGAAACGGATGTGGTGTTCCTCTTCCATTCGCTTTCGGCCGGAGACTGTGCCGCCTCGTCCGCCAATGTGCTTGAAATGCCTTTTACCGCCCGTCTTTCGGTATATGATTCGATGTCTGCGGAAGATACTGTCAGGGAGTACGATTTCAGCGACACTTTCCTTTGGAGCGTGCAGGGCAGGATGTCGGCGCAGGATATGGAAGAGGCAGCCTCGGAGGACCTTCCTAACGCTTCTTTCAGACTCGGCAGCGAGATTGCGGGGACTTTCGCACCGGTGTGGACGGAGGAATCCCATACTATCATCCTCTATGACAACGACAGCCTGTGGATGGACGCGGCCGAGATGGCGGTCTTCGACATGAAATGGGCCGATGCCATGAAGATATGGATGGCCAAGGCGGATACGGGTGACATGCGGAAAAGCTCTTCGGCTGCTTACAATTGCGCTTTGGGCTGTTTCATCCTGGGCGACTACGACTTGGCTGAAAGATGGCTGGATTACAGCGACTCGGTTTACCGGATCACTTATTCCTCGACATTGAGGAACCGGTTGGATGCGCTCAAGGCGGCTGCCGTCTTATAGCGTATTGAGAGTCTGTTCCTTGATCTTTTCCAGTTCGTCCTTCATGCGGACGACGGCTTTCTGTATTTCGACATTGTTGGCTTTCGAGCCCATCGTGTTGATTTCACGGCCCATTTCCTGGGCGATGAAAGCGAGCTTTTTGCCAGGATTCTCTTCGTCGAATGTTTCGAGGAAGTATTTGCAATGCTGTCGCAGCCGTACCTTCTCTTCGTTGATGTCTAATTTTTCTATGTAATAGATGAGTTCCTGTTCAAGCCGGTTGCTGTCATAATCTGCCGGCAGTTCGGCAAGTCTGGACAGTATCCTTTCGCGTATGGAGGCGATGCGTTCCTGCTCGTGCTTTTCGACTTCGTCCACGAAAGCCAGGATGTTGCCGACCCTTGTCCGGAAATCCCTTTCTATCGATACTCCTTCCGAAATGCGGTAAGCGTCAAGCCTTTCAGTCGCTTCGGCTATGCTTTCGGACAACCGTCTTCTGCCTTCGTCGTCCAGTTCGAATTTCTTCGTGTCGATGACATCGGGCATCTTCAGCAGGCATTGCAGTACGGACGGCAGGTCTTCGGTCCGCCTGAACAGCCCTTTGAGGTCTTCCCTTGCGGACAATTTTTCCAGCTGGTGCCAATACGATGCGAGGACATCTCCGTTGATTTCCTTCGTTTCGGTTCCGGGGCCTTGCTCGACAGTCGTGAACAGGTCGATGTTTCCGCGGTAGAGCCTGCCGGAAATGGACGACCTTATGCCCGGTTCCATTTCTTTCGGGATAATCTGGGATTTGAGGCTTATTTCCGCGCTCTTCCCGTTGACACTGCGTATCTCGATTGTGATTTTCTGCCCGTTCAGGGCGCATTCGGATTTTCCGTATCCGGTCATCGATTTTATCATGTCCGATATGTGTTTAGCCGCGCAAAATTAAAAAACAATGCGTATATTTGCATGTTTTTCGTAAAAAAATATTCGATTATGGCTAATGAGATTGAAGGCGGTAGCGTGAATGAAGCACGTAACCTTAATTTTATTGAAGAGATTATTGAGAAAGACCTCGCTTCGGGAAAATACGACTCCATCATGACGAGGTTCCCTCCTGAACCCAACGGTTACCTGCACATAGGACATGCAAAAAGCATCTGCCTCAATTTCGGTCTTGCGAAGAAATACGGCGGAAAGACAAATCTGCGTTTCGACGATACCAATCCCGTAAAGGAAGACACTGAATATGTCGATTCGATAAAGGAAGATATCAAATGGCTCGGTTTCGATTGGGCCGGCGAGTACTATGCCTCCGACTATTTCGAACAACTGTACCAATGGGCCGAAGATCTCATCAGGAAGGGACTTGCGTATGTGGACGACCAGACCCAGGAAGAAATCCGCATCGGCAGGGGGACGGTCGGCACACCGGGCAAGGAAAGCCCTTACAGGACCCGTTCCGTCGAAGAAAACCTGCGGCTGTTCAGGGAGATGCGTGAAGGAAAATATGCCGACGGCGAGAAGGTGCTCCGTGCCAAGATAGACATGGCTCATCCGAACATGCTTTTCCGCGACCCTCTGATGTACCGCATCATCCATGCTTCGCACCACCGTACCGGGGACAAATGGTGCATTTATCCGATGTACGATTTCGCCCACGGCCAGTGCGATTCGATAGAGCATATCACCCATTCCATCTGTACTCTGGAGTTCGATGTCCACCGTCCTTTGTACGACTGGTTCATCGAAAAGCTCGGAATCTTCCCTTCTCACCAGTATGAGTTCGCCCGTTTGAATCTTACATATACCGTGATGAGCAAGCGCAAATTGCTCGAACTCGTCAAAAGCGGTTATGTGACAGGCTGGGACGATCCGCGCATGCCTACCATCTGCGGCATACGCCGCAGAGGCTATACCCCTGAAAGCATACGCATGTTCGCCGACAAGGTCGGTGTCGCCAAGAGGGAAAACATCATAGACCTCCAACTGATGGAGTGGTGCGTAAGGCAGGACCTGAACGAACGCTCCAACCGCTATATGGCCGTGCTTGATCCTGTCAGACTGACTTTGACCGATTGGCAGCCGGGCAGGGTAGAGTGGTTCGACGCCCCTCTGAATCCTGCATTCCCGGAAGGGCCTTGCCGCCGCGTGCCTTTTACAGGCGAGCTATACATAGACCGCGACGACTTCATGGAGGAGCCTCCGAAGAAATATTTCCGCCTTCGTCCGGGAGGGGAGGTGCGTCTGAAATATGCATATATCGTAAAATGCGAAGAGGTCGTCAAGGATGCCGACGGCAATATCGTGGAACTCCGCTGCACTCACGATCCGGCTTCGAGGCCGGGCGGCGGAGAGTGGCGCAAGGTCAAAGGCACTATCCATTGGGTGTCCGTGCCGCATGCGGTAAGGATAGAGGCGCGCATATACGACAAGCTGTTCACGGAGGCCCAGATGGGACAGATCCCGGAAGACAAGGATTACAAGGACTATCTCAATCCGGATTCGCTCAAAGTGCAGGATGCCTTTGCCGAGCCGGCGTTGCTCAGGGACGATTCGGGCATAGCCGTGCAGTTCGAGCGTTTGGGATACTTCTTCAAGGATCCGGATTCGACTTCGGAAAAGGCTGTCTTCAACAAGACCGTTTCGCTGAAGGATTCATTCAAGATAGAGTAGGCGTCCGGGCGTTTTCCAAGGACTGTCACTCTTTCCCGTACTGGGCGCAGTAGCCGGTTATTCCGCATTCGTGGCATTTGGGCTTGCGGGCGGTGCAGACATATCTGCCATGCAGTATGAGCCAGTGGTGGGCGTCTGCGCGGAGATGCTCCGGAAATCCGGCGGTGAGGTCGGCCTCGACCGCCTCGACCCTCTTGCCTTCGGACAGGCCGATGCGTCTGGCGACTCTGAATACATGGGTGTCTACCGCTATGACGGGCTTGCGGTATATGATGGAGGCGACCACATTGGCGGTCTTGCGTCCTACGCCGGGGAGCTGCT
>DEPW01000100.1:20869-23180 GCA_002358965.1 Bacteroidales bacterium UBA3382 | reverse complement strand
GCACTTGCTCGTTGACTCTGCCACAGTGCCTGTGAGCAAATAAATTTGCTCTGCTCTCGGCTTCTGCGTATATTTGCAAATTAATGTAATTACGAAAACACATCGTTGTCATGCTAAATAATGCTTATTGTTCGGACAAGTACCAGTATACGATGGGAAAGTCATTCCTCGAAAGCGGGAATGCCGAAAGGCGCGCCGTCTTCAACCTGTTTTACCGCACAGCCCCGGAAAACAACAACTGGGCAGTGGTGAGCGGGACAGACGAAGTCATCGAAATGGCGAAAAGCCTGGGCAACATGCCTGAAAGCTTCTTCGAGAAATTCCTTCCGGGAGACGAATATGCCGATTTCAGGAAATATCTTGCGGACATGAAGTTCACCGGCAATATTTACGCCATGAAGGAAGGAGAGATAGCATTTCCGAAAGAGCCTGTCATCATAGTAGAGGCGCCTCTGATACAGGCACAAGTGCTCGAAACCCCTATGCTGTGCATAATGAACCACCAGATGGCCGTAGCGACAAAAGCGTCGAGAGTGACAAGGGCCACATCGAAACCTGTAAGCGAATTCGGCTCACGCCGTGCACACGGTCCTTGGGCCGCCACATACGGAGCCAAAGCCGCAGTGATAGCCGGTTGCGCAAGCACATCCAACATTCTGACCGAAATCCTGTACGGCAAGCCTTCGACAGGAACGATGGCACACAGCTTCATATCTTCGTTCGGATGCAGCGTAGAAGGGGAATTCCACGCCTTCGACACCTATATAAAGACACATATGCATGAAGGCCTGACCCTGCTGATCGACACCTACGACACCTTGCGCTGCGGAATCAGGAATGCAATCAAGGCATTCAGGGCAAACGGCATAGACAACGATTACCCCTACGGCTACGGAGTCAGGCTGGACAGCGGCGACCTTGCATACCTGTCAGTGGAATGCAGAAAGATGCTCGACCGCGCAGGAATGACCGAATGCAAGATATTCGCGACCAATTCTCTCGACGAATACCTCATATCCGACCTGGAACGGCAGGGGGCGCGGATAGATTGTTACGGCGTAGGCGACGCCATAGCCACTTCGAAAAACAACCCTTGCTTCGGAAATGTGTACAAGCTGGTCGAAATCGACCATGAACCGGTACTTAAAAGATCCGAAGACAAGATCAAGCTGATCAATCCGGGATTCCAAATCACATACCGCATAGCAAAAGCCGGGCTGTTCAGAGCCGATGTCACATGCATCAGGGGCGATGCCCTCAGCCGCAAAATCGAACGCGGGGAAACCATTACGCTCAGAGACGAATTCGACAGCAACAAATATACTACATTTTACAAAGGCACATACAAGGCAAACCCATTGCAGAGCCAGGTGATGGCGGACGGAAAGGACATTTCCGAGAAACTGAGCCTCGACGACAAGCGCGCATACTATCTTGGAAACCTTTCACGCCTCGGAGCCAGCGAAAAGAGACTTATCAATCCCCACTATTACAAAGTCGACATTTCCGACACCCTTTATGATACGAAAATGGGGCTTTTGGACAAGATACTCGGTGAAATCGATTCCAAAGCCATTTCCGCACATGTCGTCGTAGACATGCTTTACGACTTCATAGACGGCAGCATGGCATGCCATAACGGGAACAAGGCCGCGATAGCGGCAAAGGGATACATAAAGGCACATCCCGAAATGCCCGTACTGTTTGTCTGCGACAGCCATCCGGCCGACCATTCGTCTTTCAAAGAATACGGAGGAATCTGGCCTGCACATTGCATAAAGGGTACGAGAGGCGCCGAAATAGAGGAAGGCCTCGCACAGTTCGCCACTGAAGATCTTACTTTCCGCAAAGGTGAAGACAGCGCGACCGAGCAATACTCGGGATTCGAGGGCGTCAATGCCTCCAAGGAAAGCTTGGACGACAAACTCCAGGAACTCGGAGTAAGGCGGGTATATGTCAGCGGCATCGCCACCGAATACTGCATAAAGGCGACATGCACGGACTTGCTGGCGGCAGGCTATGAAGTCTGCCTGCTTACCGATGCCCTGGCATATGTTGACGAAGACGGACATGAAAAAGCCATAGCCGAAATGGACGGCATGGGAATCAAGATGCTTTAACAGACACAGATGAGAACCGAGAGAGCGTTCATATACATAGCGGCAACGGCCATAATAGCTGTTTTGGCGAATATTACCGGCATCGAAGCACGGGAAAGCTTCCTGCGCGAATACTACGGATTCGCACAAGACTCGGTGACAGTAACAGACACAGTGGCCGCAACGGGCGACAGCACGGCGGCACTGACGGA
>DEPW01000100.1:19577-20775 GCA_002358965.1 Bacteroidales bacterium UBA3382 | reverse complement strand
GACGGACAGCACGGCGGCACTGAAGGACAGCCTGCCAGTATACGCTCCGCCTGTGGATTCGGCGAAACTGATGCGGGACACCCTCGGCATCCCGATGAGAGACTCCATAGGCAGGTTCATAGACACCCTCGGACATTCGATAGATTCGCTCGGGCGTTCCCTCGACTCGCTCGGCATGCCCATTCCGACAGGAAGACAGCTTACCAAGGCCGAAATCCGCATGTTCCGCCGCGACAGCATACGCGCCGTCAAAGACAGCATCATACAGAACACCCCGAGGATACTTGACACCTATGCCATACCGGATTCGCTATGGTACAAAAGGATACTGATGTGGACGCACGACAGGGACTTTAACGACATACACCTCATACGCCTCGACACATCCTACAATTATCATTATTACGATCTTCCTATCTTAAGGAGCGATGTGGACGCCATATCCCTCGGAGTATTCGGATCCCCGGCAATGCACACCAACTATTTCAAACGGGAAATAGACGAAGACGCAAGGTTTTTCGACCCATACATGACATATACCTACACGCCGGAATCTCTCCCGATGTACAACACGAAGACACCGTATGTGGAACTGCAATATACCGGAACGCTGCTGGCAAACAGAGACAAGGAAGAGGCCAATATCAAAGTCCTTGCCACACAGAACATCACTCCGGAACTCAACATCATGCTCGAATACCATCGCTTCGGAGGCAACGGCATGCTCACCAACGAGACTACCGACAACCGCACAGCCGTGATTTCGGGAAACTATGTGGGCAAGAACTATCTCATGCATGCAGGCTATATCTTCAACAGGACCAAAAAGAGCGAAAACGGAGGTCTGAAAGACAGCTACCTTATCAGAGACACCATGGTCGAGCCGCGCGAAATAGCCGTATGGCTGAACAACGCGTCATCCGAAACCAGGAAAAACACCGTCTTCATCGACCAGTCGGTAAGGATACCGTTTACATTCATAGACCGTCTGAAAGAAAAGCGCCGGCAAAAGAAATACGAGGATTCGGTAGCCCGCATACAGCCTCAGGACTCTTCGCTCATGGCAAGTAGCGATTCGACGCTCATCGCGGCTGCGGACTCGTCGACTGCATTCACGGACAGCACTCTGCTTTCCGGAGCCGCAATGGACACCACGGCGGCAGTAATGGACACCACGGGTGCCGCGACCGACACCACG
>DEPW01000100.1:7947-19564 GCA_002358965.1 Bacteroidales bacterium UBA3382 | reverse complement strand
CCCGACAGCCTCGACGAGGCGGTCATCAACGAAAATGTCACTACGGCATTCATCGGGATGAGCAACGAATATACGGCCTACAGGCGGACATACCGCGATGTCATCGACCTGAGCGATGCCGAACAAAGGTCGTTTTACAACAATGCATTCTACCTGAATCCGACGACCACCTACGACTCCATGAGAGTCGCCAAATTCGACAACAAGCTGTACATCAGGCTACAGCCATGGGCTGCCGATGCGATAATCTCGAAAATCGACGCCGGAGTCGGCTACAAACTGTCGCAATACTACCTCTTCGACGAAAGGGACTATGTGACAGGACCTTCGAGCACGACATTCAATACATTTTATTTTTACGCAGGGGCAAAGGGCTCATATAAGAAATATCTGGACTGGGACGCCTTTGTAAAATACAATTTTGCGGGCTACACGAACAACGACCTCGAAGTAAGGGCGAATATCGGATTTTCATTCTTCCCGTTCAAGGACAAGTCGTCTCCGATATCGCTTACCGCTCGTTTTTCACAGACCCTGAAAGAGCCGTGGTTTTATCATCAATATTACAGCTCGAACCACTACAGATGGAGCAACGATTTCACAAAGCGCTCGGAGACGAAGGTCGAGGGCTATCTGGACATTCCGGAATACAAGCTCCAGGCATTTTTCGGATACAGCCTTATCGCCAATGACATATATTATGACACTCTCGGAATCGTAAGGCAGCACGACAAGCCTATAAGCGTAATGAGCGCCTTCCTCAGGAAAGATTTCCGATTGTGGAAGTTCCATTTCGACAACAGGGTGCTTTTCCAGCTTTCGTCCGACAACGATGTGCTGCCGCTTCCTTTGCTGTCGCTCAACCTCAGATACTATATCGAGTTCCCGGTCGTCAAGGATGCCATGAGCATACAGGCAGGAGCCGAAGCGACATTCACTACGAAATGGTATTCGCCGGCATACAACCCGGCTCTCGGCACATTCCAAAGCCAGAACAAGGAGATGATAGGGGGCAAAGACCCATACATAAATGTCTTTCTGAACATACAGTGGAAGAGGGCGTGCATCTTCATCAAGGTGCTGAATGTCGGGGAAAACAAGCACGGAAGCGACTATTTCTCGACTTACGGATACATCCGCAGCCCGATGTCGCTGAAATTCGGGATATTCTGGCCGTTCTACACCCAGCCTAACCACAAGATTCCTAAGAGCGAATACGAACCTCCTAAAGAATGAGAAGACCGGTAAGGACCATCATGGCCGCTTCATTTTCCATCATACTGTTCGGCATTGCGACGGTATGCCGGATTGTGCCCGACACGCATGAAAAGGATCGTGGCTTCGCAGGAGACACCCTCGTATGCTTCATGGACATACGGAGCGAAAGATACGAGGCTGAAGACAGCGGTTTCAATTACGCAATGGCAGACATGCTCGAAGAATACGGCCACTGTACGGTACACATCGTCAATGCGAACAGGGAGCCTAACGGCGAAGACTCGCTGTTCCTTGAAAGGAACGGAGGCGGATTCGACATCATCATCACCAACATGCCTCTTGACAGCCTGCCTCCGGCAACCGTTTCCGACAGCACAGGCCTGCTTATGGCCAGGATGCCGGGAGAATCCGTCTGGATATCCGACTGCTCCGACTTACATCTGTTCAGAGCGATATCCGGATGGATCGCCATGATAAAAAGCAACGGCAGTTACGATAAGGAATATGACAATTTCTTCAATTCGGCAGGAAACGGGAAGATATCCCCTTACGACAGTCTGATAAAGCATTACGCGCGGAGGCTCGGCTGGGACTGGAAACTGCTCTGCGCCATAATCCATAGCGAATCGATGTTCATAAACGGGACATCGTCCCACCGTGGAGCGATGGGGCTCATGCAGGTAAGGCCCGAAACAGGGGCGGCATACGGGATATACGATCTGTCATCGCCGGCAAACAACATCGATGCAGGGACAAGGCATCTGCGGTATCTGAAAAGACTGATGCTCAAGAGCGGAATAACGGACTCGAGCGATCTGGTGAAATTCACGCTTGCAGCCTACAATGCAGGCGAGGGCCGCATAGAGGACTGCCGGGCCCTTGCCGCCGAACTCGGCAGGAATCCGGACAAATGGGAAGACATCCTTGAAACCATACCTCTCATGTCCGATGAAGAATATTACAGCCGCGCATGCATAAAAAGAGGGCGCTTCAACGGAAAGGAAACCGTGGAATATGTTGAAAAGGTGCTTGCAAAATACGAAGAATATTCCGGTTACACTAAAGCATCTTGACAGTCTTTGCCGCATCCACCTTGGATATGAACATGCATGGAATCAGGAGTATCAGCAGTATTGCGGCATACGCGCCCGCGTTTAAAAGGAGGATTCCCGGCCAATCGAAAGCCACCGGGACAGTATCCACTATGTAGTTTTCAGGATTAAGTCCTACAAAACCGGTATGTTTCTGCAGCAATGCAATGGCAAAGGCGACTGCATTGCCTGCCGCCATACCTGTCAGCACTATTGCGGAAGCTTTAGCCATGAAGACACCTGCTATGGCACGGCTGCGCATTCCCAAAGCCTTAAACAGACCGATCACGGACATGTTTTCGAACAGGATTATCAATATTCCCGAGACCATATTGAAACCTGAAACCGCAAACATCAGCACAAGGACAGCGTAAAGATTGAAGTCCAAAAGATTCAGCCAATCGAAAATTGACGGGAAACGATTCTTTGTCTGATAGACTATTGCCGAAGGGTCATCGTCGGATGAGTAGACCGAAACCGTATGCGAAACCATTCCAGCCACCTGGGAAGGATCCTCCCCTCTTTTTATGAAAATCTCTATCGCCGATACCGACTCCTCGTCCCAGACATTAAGCCTGCGGAGATTTTCAATATCCACAAAGACAAAATTGCCTTCTTCCTCCTCTATCGGAGAGCGGTACACGCCGCAGATGGTGAATTTCCGCGCCTTTACCTCGTCTGCCACGAAATAGGCCGTAAACGAATCTCCCACGCCCAATCCCGTTTCGCGCGAAAGCGAAAGAGGTATGGCCGCATCGGTTGAAATCCGTGTTCCTGCCGACACCGGAAAAGAGCCTTCGACAAGCCTTCCGGAGAGCATTCCGAAATCGTACGAGGAGTCTGTGCCTTTGAAGACCGTCCCTGAAATTCCTTCCTTCGTCTTGATGATCCCCGCCCTGTATATCGTCGGAACTGCGAGCCTTACTCCGGGACAGTCCTCCAGCTGCCTGATATAGTCAGGGGTACATCTGATGTAATTGCCTTCGTTCATCATGTCCATATATGGAGACAGTACAGACACATCGCCGGAAACCGCCGAAATGGCCCCTTGTATGGACGAACGGAATCCGGAAGAGATGAACAGCGCCAGAAGCATCACCACGACGCTTAAAGCGACCGATACGGTCGCGAGCCCGGATCGAGCGGAAAGCCTGCGCGATATGAAGAAAGTCCTGTTCATCGGTCGGCCAATATGGCATGAGCCTTCATCATCAGACGGCTGTTGTTTTCCTCGCCTGATGCCGAAAAGACATCCGACATAATTACTGCATATATTTCAAGGAGGACGGAAAGGTCCTCTATGAATACTTCCCTCTCCTCGCCGGTTGCTACGACATCGCTCTGCATCAGCATTTTCCCTTCGTGCTCCAAATCTATGAAGAACATCGGATTGCCGTCGATGTCCTCCCATACCGGGAAAAGGCCTCCGTCCCTGACATACATGCCCAACGGATAGCCGAGCATGTCCGCGACGAAAACATATATCATCTCTATGACAAGAGGGATTCCTTTTTTCGACTCAAGCACCTCGAACGGAAGCAAGGCCCATAACGGTATATCTTCGCCTTCCATCGGGACAAAACCGTCTTCTTTGAAAAATATACGGTTCATTACAGCTATTTTCTGAGCCGGCGTCGCCCCCGAAGGAGTCTTGTTTTCCACACGGCCGGCCAAAGAAAGCATGGCGGCATACATGGCATCGTAATCCGCCGAATAGGAAACGAGCCTGCCCACCAGGAACCATTCGTAGACATAGTCCTCATCGTCTTCCCTGACGACACGGCTCAATTCGTCCAGCGTCATCTCCTCGCTCAATTCGAAATATTTGTCCAGCAACCGGGTCGTTGCGCCGGAATCGCACTGCTCGTCAAGCAATTCGCGCAACTGTCCGGACACTTCCCCGTAATTGCTCCTGATATACGAATCTATGCTTTTTACGACGATCGGATCCGTATCTTCCAAGAGCGTCATTATCGCCTTTATGACCGGTTTGACTCCCATAGCCTATTCGCAGAACCTGTCTAACACATATCCGATGAAATCGTCCATGCTTGTCTTGTAGTCCGGATCGCTGGTTCCGGCATACCTGCTTGCGATGATGCGGCAGACGGTGCCTGCCTTATGCCCCAGATGCCTCGATATCCCGGCTATCGCAGAACCCTCCATTTCAAAATTGGTTATCCTCTGGCCCTTGCAGGCGAAGCGTTCGAACTTGCCGACCATGTCGTCTATTGCCAAAGGCATCCTCAGCACCCTGCCTTGCGGACCGTAAAAGCCGCCGGCCGAAACCGTACAGCCCATGAACGCGCCTTTTTCGAACTTCCGCTCGATCTCTTCCGAAGCCTTGGCGAAATATGGTGTCGGAAGATGGCGGCTCCAGCCTACCTGCCTCATGAATTCCTCTTCCAATTCGATATCAGTCACCTCTTCCCTGCCCGCATACCAGTTCAACAGACCGTCGCACCCGACAGAATAATGTGAAAACACATACGAGCCTATGGGTATGTCCGGTTGTATCGCCCCGGAAGTGCCAAGCCTGAGTATTTCAAGACTCGTCTTTTCCGTTTTGATTTCGCGTGTTTCGAAATCTATGTTGGCAAGGGCGTCCAATTCGTTCATGACTATGTCGATGTTGTCGCATCCTATGCCCGTAGACAACACGGTAAGCCTCGTACCCCTGTACTTGCCGGTAACGGACACGAACTCGCGCGACTGGCGCCTGAACTCTACCGAACCGGCATCCAGAAAAGCCTCCACATTGGAAACGCGCCCGGGATCCCCCACCAACAATATCTTTCCGGCAATCTCTTCCGGCTTCAGATGCAAATGGAATACGGAACCGTCGTCATTTATTATCAGTTCAGATGCTGCTATTGCCATATTACTACCAATTAAAGATTCAATGGAACAAAATTAGTCATATTTTGATTATTTTTGCACCACAGGTAAAACAGAAACTTCAAAATTTATGTGGAAAAGGATCCAGACTCTTTATTTGGCACTCGCCGCCCTGCTGACGGCATCCATGTTTTTCCTTAAATTCGCGACCGTATATGCCCCGGACGGACAAGAAGACATCATGTACTATGAAATGATACCGACCGCGCTGCTGATGCTTTCGGCCTTGTGCGCCAACGGAGTGGCCGTCTTCACATACAAGAACAGGCTGTTGCAGGTGCGTCTTGCAAGTACGGCGGCATTGGTATGCCTCGCCCTCCAGATATATCTGCTGTATCACTTCTTCCGCGCCGAAGATTCCATAGTGTTTTCGGTCACCATGGTATTCCCCGTCATATCGTCCATCCTCGATTTCCTCGCGTTCAGGGCGATATTCAGAGACGACATAGCGGTATTCGCAGCCACACGGGTCAGGGACAAGAAGGGCAAAGAAACTACAAATCCCTGATCACCATCATACCGACATTGACTCCGCCCCAGCCGTCCTGCACGATTACTACGCGCTGTCCGTCAGCGCCTTCCGCTTCGACAGGCCCGGTAAGGAAGGTATGCGAATGGCCTCCGATGATGAGGTCGACATTTTCCAGTTCGCCCACTATGTCCATATCCGTACCCGAATCCGTACCCTGGTCATAGCCGAGATGCGAAAGCAATATCACAAGATCGCATTTACGGGCAAGTTTCCTTGCGTACTTGTTAATCGATTTCACGGTATTGAGATGCCTGATTCCGTCGACTATGCCTTTGTCGCTTACTTTCTCCAGATCGGTAGTGGCGCCTATGATCCCTATCCTCTTGTCGCCTTTGACCAGGACGACATAAGGCTTGACATATTTTGCAAGCGGAGTCCCTTTGAATGAGTAATTGCAGCAAACCGTATGATATTCGGCACTGGAAAGACGGCGGGCGAGTTCATCCACGCCGTTGTCGAACTCATGATTGCCGAGGGTCGTAACATCGTAACCGAGGGCGTTCATGAGTTTTACCTCCAAATCGCCGTCGTATTCCGTAAAATAAGGGCTGCCCTGGTTGTAATCTCCGGCATCGAGAATCAGGACTATCTCCTTGCCGTATTTGCTTATGACTTCCTGGAAAAGGTTGTACCTCCTCTCCACGCCTCCCAATCCGGCATATTCGCCGCTTTTCTGGACATCTATCTGACTATGCGTGTCATTCGTATGCAATATGACCAGATCCTGCGCTGAAGCCGTGAATACGGTCGCACAGAACACCGCTGCAAGCAAAATCAAATTCATCCTTTTCATATTTTCCCTTTGCTTTAATTAACTACGACATAGCGTCCTTCGATTCGGCCGCAGAGCTTTTTCCCCGCTTTCATCGAATCCCTGCAATACGAAATCACGGCATCTTTCACCTGGACTCCGGTATCGATTATGCTATCGGCATAATCCCTTATGCGGAAACCGTCACCGCCATCGAGCAGGAAACTTATGGTAGCAAGCCTGTAGGCAGTCCCCGGATCTATTTCCTTGCCGCCGACCGTCACCGACAACAGCTCGCCTTCGGAGGAAACTTCCATCCTCGCTCCTGCTATCGCCTCCGGCTGATTCATGGCCGCGAAATCCTCGAAAAAGGCCAGCAGCCTCTCACCGGACATTTCGGCCACAACGACGGTATTCCTGAACGGATAGCAACTTATTATGTCTCCCATCGTTATCTCGCCTTCAGGCAATGTAATCCTGATGCCGCCCATATTGTACAACGAACAGTCTATCTCCTTACCGGTCAGGACAGAAGCCCTGTCAAGGATGATATCCGCCGTAAGATTGGAAAGCTCGCTTTCGGGACGGAAAGCGGTCATTTCCATGGCAGAAACGGCAAGCACTTCATTCAGATACTCCATGCCTTTACGGGCATTGTCCACTATCTTGGCTACAGGCGTATCATCCGGCATGTCGTATCTGTCCGTCACCGGTATGACGGTCCAATCGTATTCGAAATCCTGAGCCGACAAGACCGAAGGCAAGGCCAGTGCAGACAGCGACAGGACGGTAAATAGTCTGACAAGTTTCATATCATCGCATTTTTTAAGGGGATACTATTTGTATTTGAGCCACTTCCACATATCCTTGAACGAGCTCTTCTTCCCGAACATGAGGATTCCGACCTTGTATATCTTGGCCGAAAGATACATCATGACGAAAGTCGTCAGCACGAGTATGGCAAGCGACAGCCACAATTCCCATGACGGTATGCCGTTCACGACACGCATCATCATGCAGATAGGAGAAGTGAACGGAATATATGAAGCCCAGACGAGCAACGGGCTCGACGGGTTGTCTATTGCCGAGAAGGCTATGAAGAATGCCAACAGGATCGGAATCGTCACCGGGATCACCAGTTGGTTCGTATCCGACTCGTTGTCCACGGCACTTCCTATTGCCGCGAACATCGAAGCATACAGCAGATAACCGAACACGAAGAAAAGCAGGAACGAACCGATTACCAAAGGATAATTGATCTGCGAAAGCGTAGATACGACAGCTGCCATTTCCGAATCTGCCGCCGCACCGACCACATCGTCAATCATTTCCCCCTGGCCTCCCGCCATCTCCATGAGCTGCTCGGTAGCTTCAGGCGACTGCATCAGTTCGCCTACTCCCATAAATGAATTGACTCCGACGACAATCAGCAGAGTAAGCACTATCCACAGGAAGAACTGGGTAAGAGCCACAGCCGCTATGCCGAGTATCTTTCCAATCATCAGATCTATGGCTTTCACCGAAGAAACCATGACCTCGACGACGCGTGAAGTCTTCTCGTTTATGACAGCCGACATCACCATGCCGCCGAACGAATATACGAAAATGTATATCAGAATGGAGAAAATCACCGCTATGGCCCTGTATACTCCCGTTACCGTAAGCTTTTCGTTGCCGTCCTCGGTAATGGTATATGAAGTAATGGACGAAGAATACTCCACCGACGCTATCATTTCTTCAAGGCCTTCGATATTGTAAGACTTCACCCTATAGTCCTCTATGGCGGCATCCACGGCATCTTTGATCCGGTCCGAAATGTCGGTTCCCATCGGCTTATAGGAATAAGAATACACCGACACATCTTTCCGCACCGTATCCAAAGGGGATATCGTCACAAGCGCCTTGTATCCGAGGCTGTCCAGACTTTGTTTCAGATATTCCCTGTCCGCACCGGTACAGTCTGAAAACGATATGTACTCATCGCTTTCGAGGACGGGCATCACTATTCCGGAATCGTCTATGACAGCCACATTCTGACCTTTTTCCTCCGACGAGCCGTAAAGCATTATGAGCGTCGGCAAGACCATCAGCAACCCCATCAGCACCGGGGTCACGAAAGTGATGACAAGGAACGATTTCTTTTTGACCCTCACGGCGTATTCACGCCCGATTATCACACCTATCTTCTTCCAGTTCATATCTCTTGTCCCTCCTGTTTTCCGTTACCGTCCTGTCCGGTCACAATCTTTATGAATATGTCGTTCATGCGAGGAATCAGCTCCCTGTACGACACTATGTTGGCTTTGTCTATGATTTCGGACAGAAGATCCTTCGATGTGAAGCCGTCCCTTAGTCCCAACACGGCCGTATGCCGGCCCATGTCGTCTTCGTCCGAGAGCACGGCATACGCACGGCCTTCGCCAAGCCCTGCACCGCTTTCGGTATTGTACACCACCTCTACATTGCTGGTACCGTACTTGCGTCTGATATTGTCTATGGGTCCGCTCTCGACAAGACGGGACTTGTTGATAAGGGCTATCCCGTGGCAGAGTTCCTCGACGGACTGCATGTTATGCGTAGACAGCACGATCGTGGTCCCTTCCGCATTCAAGCGGAGCATTTCGTCTCTGACGAGCTGGGCGTTGACCGGGTCGAAACCGCTGAACGGCTCGTCCATTATGACTAATTTCGGACGGTGGACTACTGTAGTTATGAACTGTATTTTCTGGGCCATGCCTTTGGACAGCTCTTCTATCTTTTTGTTCCACCATGACTCTATACCGAAACGGACAAACCACTTCTTGAGCTCTGACATCGCGTCAGAATGGGTCATTCCCCTCAGCCTCGCCAGGTAAAGTACCTGGTCGCCGACCTTCATCTTACGGTAAAGACCGCGCTCTTCCGGCATATAGCCTATCTTTTCCACATCGGCGTCCGTCATGTGCCTTCCCTGGAAAAACACTTCGCCTTCATTCGGTATCGTGATCCTGTTTATGATCCTGATCAGGGTAGTCTTGCCGGCGCCGTTCGGACCGAGAAGACCGAAAACCTCTCCCTCAGGAATATCCAAATTAATATTGTCCAGAGCCTTATATGTTCCGAAACTCTTGGAAATACCTTTGCATGTGATAATTCCCATAAATTAAAACATTCGATTTTAAGTCGCAAATATAGAGCATCAACGACTAATTTTCAAATATTTCAGGAATTAATGCCTTAAAATCCGGACAGCCCGTCAATCGAAGTACAGTTTCAGTCCGGCGGCACTTCTGGGGGAAATGACACCTGCGGCAAGCAACGAATCAATCTTCCACGCGGAACGCGGATGGTTTTCCCTGAAAACCACTATCCCTCTTGCCGAATAAGCATCGAGA
Source organism: Bacteroidales bacterium UBA3382 (assembly GCA_002358965.1). Lineage (GTDB taxonomy): Bacteria > Bacteroidota > Bacteroidia > Bacteroidales > UBA932 > Merdivivens. The sequence continues at coordinate 9,700 of DEPW01000100.1, read as the reverse complement.
TACGGATGGCGGCCGAGCGAATCGGCAGGCAATGTCCAGATATCGTATGTCCATATATCCTGCTCGAGAATCTCTATTTCCGGAGCCATCCTCTCGAACTTCTCCGAATCGATGCCCCTTATCTCCATGAGCTGTTCCTTCACCGCGAAGGCTCCGAGCCTTTCGCGGTAGCGGAGTATCTTGGACGCATAATACGGTCCCACACCGGGAATGTCCAACAGAGCCACGGAGTCGGCCCTGTTGAGATTGATCGGTATCGGGGCGAAATAGCCGGACGACATATCCGTAGTATCCGCCTGTCCGTCACGGTCGCCGCCTGAAGGTTGCCTGGCATGCTGTTCCGAAAAGATATTCCCTGCCAACAAGAGGGCGACCTGGAATCCGGTCAGCAGGAGAATCAATGCCGCTACGCCAGTCATGACTGATTTTGCCGGTCGTTTCATGTCTTTTTTTCCGCAAAACTAATCGCCCGGACATGAAATGGGATACTGAAAAGGATATTTCGCGAAAAAAATATCTTTTTCCGTCAAAAGCAAACGGGATTAAACGCTTATAATCAGCCCGCGCCTTAATGCCCTTTCATTTGCCTTTCGACTTTGCCCATTCCCTGTAAGCCTTCTGGTAAGCACGGGCGTTTTTAAGATGCTCGGAATAAGTGACTGCGAAATTGTGCCGTCCGTCGAATTCCGGACGGGCGCAGAAATACAGATAGTCGTGCTCTTGCGCATTCAGCACACCGTCTATTGCCTCCTTGCCGGCTACATTGATAGGAGCAGGAGGCAGGCCGTAGTACATATAGGTATTGTAAGGAGAGTCTATGCGCGTATGCGATTTCAGCACGCGCGTAATGGTAAAGTCCCCGTATGCGAAACGGGCCGTAGGATCGGCCTGCAATTTCATTCCTTTACGAAGACGGTTCAGATAAACCCCGGCTATCACGGGATACTCGTCCTTGACATTGGACTCTTCCATTACTATGGATGCGAGCGTACTCACCTCCAAAGGGGTCAGGTCTAACCCTGATGCTTTGGAAAGGCGCTCGGGAGTCCAGAACCTGTCATATTCGAGTTTCATCCTTTCCATGACTTGCTGCGGCGTTGCCGTCCAGAAGACATGGTATGTATCGGGAAGTATCATCCCCAATATGGTTTCGCCTGTAAAGCCGAAGGTTGAAAGGTACTCATCATCATACAACAAAGGGGCGATGTCCGCCGAATCGATCTGCAAAGACCTCGTAAGCACGGAAGCCAGACGGCCCCTGTCCCTTATGTAGCCGGAAATCGTCAGCCGGGCTTCGGTCTGCCAATTGTTCACAATCATCCTTACGACATACACGGAAGACATTCCCGGCTTGATCTCATATCTCCCCTGTTTCAAAGACACATCCAGCGCCTCCTGCCTTGCCATACGCTCGAGACTCCCGTTACGGATGACGCCTGCATTCCTCTCTATCGAATCCAGCACTGCACGGCCATCCATTCCCTCATCCACATACAGCACATATTCCCGGGTAAAATTGGACAGTCTGTTGTCCACATAATATCTCGCCCCGATGAAGGCCGCCGCAGCGGCAAGGAGCAGAGCGACGCATGAAAAGACGGCCGTCTTCCTGCGCCTGGCTTTGTTTTTCTTCATATCACGCTATCTCAATTTCAGCTCAGCCCCGGGTTCCAGTACGGATTCCGGAGAAAGGCCGTTCATTTTGCACAAACGCTTCAATTTAATACCGTAAGACTGGGATATCGCCCAGAGC
>DEPW01000100.1:4362-7906 GCA_002358965.1 Bacteroidales bacterium UBA3382 | reverse complement strand
ACATCGCAGCTTCCTTTGGATGCCTTCCTCTTCTTCGGTTCAAGGTATATCTTGGTCCCGGGCGCTATCTGACCGCCGGCTTTGGCATCCATGTCGTTGTATCTCTTCAGCTCACGGGATGTCATGCCGAACTCCCGTGCTATCGAACGGACGGTCTCGTCGCCAGAGGCTANNTACAATATAGCCGAGGCCGTTCGCATCGGTCAGGACTCCTGTCAGCCTGAAGCCGTACCAAACAGTCCCGTTTTCGTCCAGATAGAGCGAATCCCCTGAAAGGCTGTAAACTGCCGGTTCATCACCGAAACGGGCGTCCCCGGCCGGGGACGATTCGTCTGCGCCTATCAGATCATATTTCGCAAGACCGTTTTCCTCTATGATCCGTATAAGGGCCTGCGGATAGCTCGGATCGGTGGCATATCCCGCTTCGGAAAGCCCGTAAGCCCAACCCACATAATCTGTAAGTTTCAGATCGAACAACTTTGAATATCTCCGCCCCGAAACAAGGAAGTCGCTATGGTCCCGGTAAGAATCGATAGGATTGTCGTAGCTCCGGAAACACTCGTCAGGCCTATCGTCATGCTTCCTTATGGATTTCCCGGTCCAGCCGTGACACTTGATTCCGAAATGGTTGTTTCCTTTAACCGCCAGATAGGAATTGCCGTTGTCCGATTCAAGACAGGCCTGTGCAAGAGTGATGCTCGCCGGTATGCCGGATTTGCGCATCTCCTCAACGGCCACGCGCCAATATTTCTCTATATAGGCGGCACGCGTATATGTTTCCTGTGCGGAAACGGATGCGCCCAGGGAAAACAGCAGCAAAAATATGACAAAACATTTCTTCATATTCTGACAAAGTTAGGAAAATTTGTCCAAAACCAGCTCGATGACATCCCCGTCTTTTGCCAGTACCGTATCGGCGAACACCGATCGCGCTTCTTCCAGAAATGGTTCGAGGCTTTTGTAGCGTGACGAATAATGGCCGAGAAGCAATCTCCCTGCACCTGCGGCCGCTGCGCATTCGGCGGCATCACGGGCCGTCGAATGGTTTGTAGCCTCGGCAAGGCTCTTCAGCTCGGAAGTATAGGTGGATTCATGAAACAGCAGCGTGACCCCCCTGACCCACTCGGCGAGTTCCGGAAAAGGCGCCGTATCGCTGCAATAGGCATAGGAACGGGGGACATAGGGTCTATACGCAAACCGTTCCGGATCAAGGACTTCCCCATCCGCACGGACGACCTTTCGGCCCTGCTTGAGCGCTCCGATTTCGCTTAAGGAAAGAGCATAGGGCCCGATCATATCCTTACGGACATTGAGCATCGGCTCTTTCTCCCTGATGACATACCCGTAAGTCTCAATCCTGTGTCTGAGCGGCAGGGCCAGGATTTCGAACGACTTGGCACTGTATATTTCCACAGGGGCGGATGCCTTCACCACATGCATTTCGACCGGAAATTTCATACCCTCGCCGAAATATGAAAGCATGAATTTCAAAATCGGCGCAAAAGAGCGCGGAGCATATACATGCAATGGAGAGGTACGGCCCAGCATCCCCATAGTGGTCAGCAATCCGAAGAAACCGAAAATATGATCCCCGTGTATATGCGAAATCAGTATCATGTCTATCCTCAGGATGGAGATGCCCATCTTACGCATGCGCATCTGACACCCTTCACCGCAGTCAATCAATAACAAGCGCCCCCGCACTGAAAGTACGTGGGCGCTCGGGTATCTGTTCAATACAGGGAGGGCTGATGCCGTTCCCAGTATATTGACTTTGAATTCCATTCAAAGACGACTATTCACCGCTTTCGAGTTTGCTCTTCAGGGCAGCAAGTTCGGATATGTCTCCAAGGGTGGTCTTTTCGATGTTCGAATTGATCTTGTTCATTACGCTCTTGGTGCTGTTGTCCTCTTTTGCCGGTTTCTGCTCGACTTCTTTAGGCTCCGGAGCCGTTTCGTATGTCTTCACATGCGAAAGGACGATCCTCTTGTTTGCTTTGATGAAGTCGACGATCTTGAACGGAAGGGTCTCGCCTACTGCCGGCATGGAACCGTCTTCCTTAACAAGCGCTTTGGCCGGAACGAAACCTTCAAGGCCTTCAGGAAGGGTGACTGTGGCACCGCCTTTGTCCACCATGGAAGCTATAGGCGCTTCGATGACGGAGCCTACCGAATATTTGCTTTCGAATGCGTCCCACGGATTCTCCTCAAGCTGCTTGTGACCGAGGGAAAGACGATGGTTTTCCTGATCTATGTCGAGTATGACGACATCGAGTTTCGCACCGAGCGAAGTGAATTCCGAAGGATGTTTGATCTTCTTAGTCCATGAAAGATCGCTTATGTGAACGAGGCCTTCAACGCCCTCCTCAAGCTCTACGAATACGCCGAAATTGGTGAAATTGCGCACTGTAGCAGTATGTACCGAGCCGATAGGGTATTTGGCGGCTATCGAATCCCATGGATTTTCCTTGAGCTGTTTCAGACCGAGGGACATCTTCTTCTCTTCCCTGTCGAGGGTAAGTATCTGCGCCTCCACTTCGTCGCCTACCTTCAGGAAGTCCTGAGCTATGCGAAGATGCTGGGACCATGACATTTCGGACACATGGATAAGTCCTTCCACGCCCGGCTTGATCTCGACGAATGCACCGTAATCCTGAATGAGGACTACCTTTCCTTTCACTTTGTCGCCAACCTTCAAATCCGGATCGAGAGTATCCCATGGATGAGGTGTAAGCTGTTTCAGACCGAGGGCGATGCGTTTCTTGGTATCGTCGAAATCGAGGATGACGACATTGATCTTCTGATCAAGCTGCACGACCTCTTCCGGACGGTTGATACGGCCCCATGAAAGGTCTGTAATATGGATAAGTCCGTCTACGCCGCCAAGGTCGACGAATACGCCGTACGGAGTGATGTTCTTGACTGTCCCTTCGAGTACCTGTCCCTTCTCGAGCTTGCTGATGATTTCGGACTTCTGAGCCTCAAGTTCGGCTTCGATAAGGGCCTTGTGCGAAACAACCACATTCCTGAATTCCTGGTTGATCTTGACAATCTTGAATTCCTCGGTAGTGTTGACATATGCGTCATAATCCCTGATAGGCTTTACATCTATCTGCGAACCTGGAAGGAATGCTTCGATTCCGAAGACATCCACGATCATGCCGCCCTTCGTACGGGACTTGATGAAACCTGTGACGATACGGTTGTTTTCGTATGCATCGTTGACCATGTCCCATGAACGGAGCGAACGGGCCTTCTTGTGCGAAAGTATGAGCTGGCCCTTCTTGTCCTCTGCGTTTTCCACATAGACTTCCACTTTGTCACCTACTTTCAGTGCGGGATTGTAGCGGAACTCGGTCGACGGGATGACGCCTTCGCTCTTATAACCTATGTTGACGATTACTTCCCTTTTGTTGATAGCAGTAACGACTCCTTCAACCACTTCGTTTTCAATGACCCTTGAAAGAGTCTTGTCATAACTCTCTTCGACTTCCTTGCGGTCTTCGCCACTAACCGCATCTTTTTCGAATGCGTCCCAGTCGAA
>DEPW01000100.1:1301-4313 GCA_002358965.1 Bacteroidales bacterium UBA3382 | reverse complement strand
CGGCCGCCATAACAGGAACCTCCTGTGTCTCATTGACTTCCTGCTGAGGTTCAGTAATCACTTTTGTTTCTTCCATCTTGATAAAATAAAAAACAAATTAGTAGTTAAACATTATTTATAATCCCTGCATTCGCAAGGAGCTGCAAAATTAGACAAAATATTCGGAATACCAAACAATTATCACATCATCTTCCTCTTTTTGAAGATGAATATCGCGAAAGCCACCAAAAGCAGCATGGAGCCGATGAGGATCAGAAAGTCCCAGCCGGTACCCGTTATCGGAAGATGTATGTTCATGCCGTAAATGCTGGCCACGAGTGTCGGAGGCATCAGAAGCAGCGATACCTGGGTGAAGATCTTCATGATCTTGTTCTGTTCGAGATTGATAAGACCGAGGAGGGTATTCTGCAGGTACTCCAGACGCTCGAAACTGAAGTTGGTATGGTTGATCAAAGACGCTATGTCCTTTATGAGGACGCTGAGCTTTTCATGTATTTCCGGAGGATATTTGTCGCTCTTGAGGACACTGGAGATCACCCTCTGCTTGTCGACGATATTTTCACGCACCATCATCGTGTTTTCCTGCAGCTGGTTTATGTCCAGAAGGAACTCTTCCGAGACATTCTCTCCGACCGAGATATGTTTGCTGTATTGGGCTATCTCTTTGGACATGAGCTCGATCATGTCCGCATCCAGGTCGATACGGTTTTCAAGTATGGCGACAAATATATGGTAACCGGACGGATACATTCTCGGAAGCGCCATCATTCGGCGCTGTATGTCGGTGAAGCTCCTCAGGGACACTTCCCTCAATGTAGCGAGCACTCCGTCTGTCAATATGAAAGAGACCGCCTCCATCGCATACTCGTCCGGTCCCGGGATGAGGAAGTTCGTATTGGCGTATATTGCGGTTTCGGTTTCCGAATATCTTGAAGAACTCTCGATCTCTTCGGCCATCGCCCGGCTCTGGATGGTGGTCCCGAGGAATTTTTCGGCACTGTGCTTTTCCTCCTCGGTGGGTGCGAACAAATCTATCCAGACAACCGCTTCGACAGGAAGGTTGTCCAAATCCCCGGCCTTCGCAGTGGACACGATATGTCCCTCTGCCTTATAGAATATTTGCACCATGGCGCAAATTTATAAGTTTTTTCCCAAAAACAGTCAATTTCACCCAAGTATCGTGTGTTCCAGAAGGATTTTTACGCCTATGGCCGCCAAAACGGCACCGCCGGCTATCTGCGCCCGGTCGCCGAAGCATTTTCCCAGCCATCTTCCCGAGAAGACTCCGGCCAAAGAGGCGGCGNNGTGACCACGGCTATCATCGCCATGCCGCCGCACAACTTCAACAAAGGCAGCTCCACGACCGCAAGGGTTATTCCAACCGCCATGGCGTCTATGCTCGTCGCTATCGCGGACATGACAAGAGTCTTGCCCGACAAAAGGTTGACCGAACATTCCGTTTCCTGTCCGCACTTGGACTTGCGGATATTGCCAATGCCTTCGGCAATCATTTTAATACCTATATATGACAATAGCGCGAAGGCTATCCAGTGGTCTACCGAAGTGATGAGCCTGTGCAAGGAAACCCCGCCCAGCCATCCTACAAGCGTAAGCCCTCCCTGGAAAACGGCGAATACCATGGATATGCCCAGAATCCTCAGAAAGGATGTCTTCCTGATGGACTGGCTGCCGCTCACCGACACCGCGAAAGTATCTATGCAGAGGCTCAGGGCCAAGAGAAACAGTTCCAGCCAACTCATGAGACACTCGGTTTTACGGTCTGAATTCCCGCCTGTCGGCGATCGAGCGCCCGAGAGTGACCTCGTCCGTATATTCGAGATCGTCCCCGAACCCCACACCACGGGCGATCGCAGTCACTTCCACGCCGGTCCCGACAATCTGCCTGTATATGTAAAACGATGTCGTTTCGCCTTCGACTCCCGTACTCAAGGCAAGGATGACCTCGCGGACTTTCCCGGAACGAGCCCTCTCCACAAGAGCCGGAATGCTTAAGTCCGAAGGCCCTATGCCGTCGATCGGGGATATTATTCCCCCAAGCACATGATACACCCCTTTGTACTGTCCGGTCGCCTCTATGCTCAGGACATCCCTCAACGACTCCACGACGCACACGGTGGAAGCGTCGCGCTTCGAATCGGAACAGATCCTGCAAACATCGTCATCCGAAATCATACCGCACACCCTGCAATACTTGACGCCCTCGCGCAGAGAAACCAGCGACGAGGCAAGATGCCTGACATTTTCATCCGGCTGCCTCAGCAGATGCAAGGCTATCCTCAACGCACTGCGTCTTCCGATCCCGGGCAGCATCCCTATCTGCGCCACGGCATCTTCCAGCAAACGGGAAGGAAAACTCTCCTTAAACATTTCTTCTCAATTTTGCCAAATGGTATCCGACCAATCCTTCCATCGGAGAATCCACGATCATATCCGTATCCACGCCGTATCGCATGGAAACGGTCTTAAGTTTGTCCGAAAAGCCGTAAGCCACCGAGCCTGCGGCCCTCAGTTTCCACGGAAACGGGTAATTCAGGATATTACGCCTGAAAAACAGGTCGAACCCTGCTTCAATCAAAGCGTCCACATAGGGGTCATCTCTGTTTTCGGCTGCAAAAAGCGCAAAAGAGGCCAGAAAACGGTTCGGATGACGGTCGGAATAGACATGCTCGACTATCCCGGCATAGTCGAGGCCGTATTGTCTGTAAAACACCTTTCGGAGCCTTTCCGGCATGATTTGCTTGATATAATCCGACAACAGGCTTCTCCCTATCCATGAACCGCTTCCCTCGTCGCCGAGGACATAGCCTCCGCTCGGGATTCCTTCCAGAATCCGTCCGCCGTCGCAGATTGCGCTGTTCGAACCGGTACCTATGATTGCCGCGATGCCCTTTCCGTCTGCGAACAGTCCCCGGACCGCCCCGAGCATGTCGGAACGGATCTCGCACTGCGAGTACGGGAAGATCCCCGAAAACGCCGCCGCTATTGCGGCGG
>DEPW01000100.1:0-1277 GCA_002358965.1 Bacteroidales bacterium UBA3382 | reverse complement strand
CCTCCGAGACGACTCCGGCGCCGTAATAGTACAGCCTCGTCTCATGCTCCGGCGAAATGTATTCCCTGAGTTGTGAAAACTTTTCCGACAATCCGTCAAAAGTGTCGACAGACGGATTCATCCCCTCTCCCCTCAATGAATCCACCAGACCGTCAGGACGGATGATCCGCCAGTCGCTCTTGGTAGAGCCGCAATCCGCAATCACAATCGTCATTACATTTCCTCCAGATCTATCTCATAAAGGTACTTCCAATATTTTCCAGTGACATAGACGGAACCGTCGCGGTCATCGTAGGCGATTCCGTTAAACACATCGTCACGGGACGACCTTTCGCTCTTCTTGTAAAGGCCGCTGCAATCCACCACCCCTTCGACGCCGCCTGTACCGGGATCGATGATCAGTATGTTTTCGGTAAGATACACATTGGCCCATATCTTTCCGTCGATATATTCGAGCTCATTGATATAATCCACCGGCCGCCCATTGAGCGACACCTGTATCTTCCTGCTTATGGAAAAATCGGAAGGGTCGATGAAATATATGTATGACGAGCCTTCGGATGTAATCAGATGCGTCCCGTCCGTGGTAAGCCCCCAGCCGTCATGCGGATAGTAAAACTGGCCGAGATACGCCAGGCCGTCCATGTCATACACGAAGCACAGCCTGTTGGTCCAGGTCAGTATATACAGCTTTCCGTCCAGAACGGCCGACCCCTCCACGAAGAAGCGTCTGTCGAAATCGAGACGCTGGAGCGCACGGCCGGTCTTGAGATCCACTTCCCTGAAAGTCGACTCGCCATACTGCCCCGTACTTTCGTACAGTCTCCCGTCAAGGAAGAACAGCCCTTGGGTATATGACGAGACATCGTGGGGATATCTTGCGACCATCCTGGCCTTGTAATATCTGACAGGCTCCGATGCCATGGCCGGGATGCCGCACGACACGGCCCAAAGCAGGGCCGACAACGCTGCTATGGTAATCCTGCGCATCGGCATCAGTCTTTGCTGTTACGGGACGCTGCGTGTTCGAGAGCGGCCTTGACGAAGGCCACGAAGATAGGCTGAGGATTCTCCGGGGTGCTTTTCAGTTCCGGATGGAACTGGACGCCTATGAAGAAAGGATGCGAAGGCAGCTCGACTATCTCTACGAGCCCGGTTTCCGGGTTCTTGCCCGAAGCGACCATGCCGGCCTTCTCCAAATCGGCCAGATAATCGTTGTTAAGCTCGTACCTGTGCCTGTGCCTTTCGGATATGAGTTCCTTGCCGTATATCCTGTA
>DEPW01000122.1 GCA_002358965.1 Bacteroidales bacterium UBA3382 | reverse complement strand
GAAACCTTTGATCACATTGTATGACGCCACTTCGGAAACATTTTCCGAAAGCCATTTCCCGATGGCTTCGGCGCAGGCTTCCGGAGAGACATGCGCGAGCCTTACCAAAGGGAACACTACCAATGTATAGTCGCCTTCGAACTCTTTCCTTGTCGACTGTATCTGTATCTGGCCATCGGCCGGTTCGGCACCGTACAAAGCCTTGATGGCTTCCTTGCATTTCGAAGCCAAAAATATGTCAGGACTCATGCGTTATCGTTTACTTGTTGTTAAAAATCAGCCTAAATAACTCTTCAGCAGCTTGCTCCTCGAATTGTTCTTGAGCCTTCTGATGGCCTTTTCCTTGATCTGCCTTACACGCTCGCGGGTCAGATTCAGTTCGGCGCCTATCTCTTCAAGAGTCTTTTCCTGGCAGCCTATTCCGAAAAAATATTTGATGATATCCCTTTCCCTGTCCGCAAGCGTCGACAGCGCCCTTTCGATTTCCTTGTGCAGGGACTCGTACACAAGCCCTTTGTCTGCGTTAGGCGAATCGTTGTTAGGAAGCACATCCAGAAGATTGTTGTCCTCCCCTTCGACAAAAGGGGCGTCTACGGACACATGCCTGCCGGAAACCCTCAGCGTATCCGAAATCTTGTCCTGCGGTATGTCGAGCATTTCGGCAAGCTCTTCGGCGGAAGGCATACGCTCGTTTTCCTGCTCGAATTTGGTCAGGGCCTTGTTGATCTTGTTCAAGGAGCCTACCTGGTTGAGCGGAAGCCTTACTATCCTCGACTGCTCGGCCAGGGCCTGGAGTATGGACTGTCTTATCCACCATACAGCATAGGATATGAACTTGAAGCCCCTCGTCTCGTCGAACTTCTCGGCAGCCTTGATAAGGCCGAGATTGCCTTCGTTGATCAGATCCGGAAGGCTGAGCCCCTGGTTCTGGTACTGCTTTGCGACCGAAACCACGAATCTGAGGTTGGCCTTGGTAAGCTTGTCCAATGCCGCCTGGTCTCCCTGGCGTATCCTTTGTGCCAGCTCTACCTCTTCCTCTACCGTGATAAGCTCCTCACGGCCGATTTCCTGAAGATACTTGTCAAGAGAAGCACTTTCCCTGTTTGTGATGGATTTTGTAATCTTTAACTGTCTCATTGTATATCTTTATCTCCTTCTTTTTGCAATAAAGGCCTGCGGGGTTTCGCTAAAGACGACATCCTTGACGATGAGTTCGCCTCTTCTGGACAAAGTGACCGAAACAGTATCCCCCGGGCTGTATTTGCTGATGATTTCACGCACCGTGTATGTATCTTTGGCCACCTGGTCGCCTATCTTCAGCAACACATCCCCTGCCGCTATTCCGGCCTTGTCCGCCGTCCCTCCCGGAACTACTCCGGTAATATATACGCCGTCCGAAGAAGAAAGTTTCAATTGGAAGGCAAAATTTTCATCAATATTTTGCATTACCACTCCGAGTACCGCCCGGCGCGCGGATCCGTAGCGTATAAGGTCGTCGGCAACTTTCATCGCCATGTTGGAAGGTATGGCGAACGAATACCCCGAATAGGCCCCGGTCTCGGAAATGATAGCCGTATTGATGCCGACGAGGGCTCCGGTCTTGTCCACAAGCGCGCCGCCGCTGTTGCCGGGATTGACAGCCGCATCGGTCTGGATGAAAGACTCTATGCGGAATTCTCCCGAATAATTGGGCATCGTCCTGCCTTTTGCGCTTACTATGCCTGCCGTGATCGTGGACTGCAACTGGTACGGGCTGCCGATTGCGAGCACCCATTCTCCTATGCGCAGTCCGTCGCTGTCGGCAACAGGGATCGTAGGGAATCCCTGGCCTTCGATCTTTATGACAGCGACATCGGTGGCAGGGTCGTTGCCCACCAGGGCGGCGGGATATACGGTGTTGTCATTGAGGGTCACTTCGATTTCGGTAGCGCCTTCGACCACATGGTTGTTGGTTATGATATAACCGTCAGGAGTTATCAGCACTCCCGAACCGGCCCCCACCTGCTCCCTGGGCACTGTCTGCCCGTAACCGAAAAACAGGCCGAGGATTCCGGAAGGCACATACTCTTCCGAACGCTTGATCACTTTTACCGACACTACGGCTTCCACGGCGCTTTCGGCCGCATAGGTAAAGTCGGGATAATCTTCGGCTGACAGATTGACAGACCTGGTGACTCCGGACGAGTCGTTCCGCACGACCGAGAAGCTGCCGGCCGAGCGCTTGAGCATGCAATCCGTCGTGAAGTACGCCGCACCGCCTCCGAAGAGTATCGCAAGGACGATTACCAATAAATAATTCCGTTTCATTTTTTATCGTTTTTAATTTCCAAGGATTCGATTTCCAGGCTTCTTCCGCATCCTTCCGTGCGCGGAAAACCGGCGTTGCGGAAAAATCAAAATACATGCCCGTTTTTTCAAAAATTCGCGTATATTTGTAGCCTATTATGTTTTTTTAAAAGAAAATATCGTAAAAATACAAACATATGAAATTCACAGCATCAAGTTCGGAACTCCTCAAGGAACTCCTGTCAGTCCAGAGGGTGATCTCTTCCAAGACAGTGCAGCCAATACTTGAAAATTTCCTTTTCGTATTGAAGGGCAACATATTGGAAATAACGGCATCCGATATGGAAACCACTTTGCGCCGCAGCATCGAGATTGAAGATGTCGAAAGCGAGGGCGAAATAGCAGTGCCGGCAAAGCTGCTCACCGATTCGCTCAAGGAATTTCCGGACCAGCCGCTCTGTTTCGAGGTGAAATCGGACACATCCATGGAGATAAGCTGGCAAAGCGGACAGTCGCAAATACCTTATTTCCCTGCATCGGATTATCCCGAGATACCTGAAATGGCCGACTCTGCATCGCATTTCGACATCCCTGCCGAAACTCTGCTCAACGGCATCAACTATACCATATACGCCACCGCCGACGAAGAGTTCAGGCCGGTAATGAACGGCATACTGTTCGACATGGAGCAAGCGGGCCTCACCCTCGTGGCTTCGGATGCGCACAAGCTCGTCTGCTACTCGACCGACAAGGTAAGCCCGGGAATGGTTTCGAACTTCATCCTCCACAAGAAGCCGGCATCGATACTCAAGAGCCTGCTTTCAAGGAGCGAGGACAATGTCAGGATTTCGTTCGACAGCAAGAACGCGTTTTTCGAATTCGAGGGCACCATCCTCGTATGCCGTCTGATCGAAGGGAAATATCCGGCTTACAAAAGCGTGATACCGGCAAACAATCCTAACATCCTGAATATCGAAAGGAGCCATCTGCTCAACGCAGTCCGCAGGGTGGCCGTATGTTCGGACCAGGCCACGAGCCAGATAAAGATTTCGTTGCACGACAACGAGCTCGACATCTCGGCGCAGGACCTCGGATTTTCGACTTCGGCGTTCGAAAAGATGTCCTGCCAGTATCAGGGCTTCGATCTGGAGATAGGTTTCAAGGCTTCGTTCCTCATAGAGATCCTCGGCAATCTCCCATACGACGAGATAGAGATACGGTTCGGCGATGCGGTAAAGGCCGCACTCATACTCCCGGCTGACGCGGAAGAAGATTCGGACAAGATTTGCGCACTGCTGATGCCTATACGCATCAATTAGCTTGTAAATGACATTAACGCACTGGTGACATGCAACTTAACCTGAAGAACCCGATAATCTTTTTCGACATTGAAAGCACCGGGCTTAGCGTATCGCATGACAGAATCGTGGAGATATGCGCAATCAAAGTAAAGCCCAACGGAGACAAAGAGGTAAAGACGCGACGCATCAACCCGACCATTCCAATCCCCCAAGAGGCCACAAAGATACACGGCATCAAAGACGACGATGTCAAGGACTGCCCCACTTTCAAGCAGATAGCCAAGAGCATGGCGGACTGGATGAAAGGCTGCGACTTCGCCGGATACAATTCGTTAAAATTCGACCTGCCGCTGCTTGCCGAAGAGTTCCTTCGCGCCGGAGTCGATTTCGATTTCCGCAGGCACAAGATGATAGATGTCCAGAACATCTTCCACAAGATGGAACAGCGCACGCTCATCGCAGCATACAAGTTTTACTGCCACAAGGATCTCGAAGGGGCGCATGCGGCCCAGGAAGACACGATGGCCACTCTGGAAGTGCTCGAAGCCCAACTCGACCGGTACAAGGACGAGTTGAAGAACGATGTCGCTTTCCTTGCCGACTTCTCCGCCCGTTCGCGGCTTGCCGACTATGCAGGGCGCATCATTTACAACGATGACGGCAAACCTGTCTTCAATTTCGGCAAGCACAAGGGGAAACTCGTCACCGAGGTGCTTGAAAGCGAGCCGAGCTATTACAGTTGGATGATGGAAGGCGACTTTACGCTCGACACAAAGAAAGTGCTGACGGACATCCGTCTTTCCATGCGCAACTCGAAATGAACATAATCGTATCATTGTACGGAGTGCCGGGGCAATGGTGCTTCAGACCGGACACTACTCTGGAAAAGGGGGATTACGATTACTATCTCCCGGACGGAATATCATCGGTGTCTTACAGTCCTGTACTGTTCGTAAGGATATCGCGTGCAGGAAAGGCAATCGGCGCCGGATTTGCAGAAAGATACTATGATGCCGGCGGATACGGCTTGCTGCTGTATGCCGACACTCTGTCCGGACTTTCGCCGGCAGGGTTCGCGATGGCATCTTCGTTGGACAAGACTTCCCTGCTTCCGTTCCCGCTTTACGGCAAGGCCGTACTTTCCAACAAAGACAATCGCTTCTCCGTAATGATGAACGGAGGATGCGTTTTCGAAGGCTGTCCCGGAACGGACATGATTCCGGAAACACTGCACGGCATCTCATCATCGGTATCATTACGCACGGGAGACCTTGTCGCCGTCGAACTCGACGCAAGGCGGAACGCACAGGCCGGAGACAGGCTTGACGGGACGCTTAACGGGCAATCGATATTTTCATTACGGCTGAAATGAACTCTCGAAGGGAAATCGGCGCAGCAGTGGCGGACATAGCCGTCATAGGCGGAGGGCCTGCCGGAATGATGGCGGCGAT
>DEPW01000124.1 GCA_002358965.1 Bacteroidales bacterium UBA3382 | reverse complement strand
AATAACGGCAGGCTGCCGGCCAACGGCGCCCCATCCATAAACCAGGGCAGTTCCCGTCTCACGCGGAACTGCCTTGTTTTCTTTCGATTATCCCCAATCACCGCAAAAAATCTTGTTATTATTTTCAAAAACCCGTATCTTTGATAGATTTTTGTAAAAATGTCATTAACATAAAACAACCTGCAATATCATGAGTTCAAAGAAAAATGTTCTGGCTATCGCAATCATGTTCTTCCTGTTTGCGATGATCTCTTTTGTTACCGGGCTTCAGAATCCCATGGGAGTCATAGTCAAATCGCAGTTCGAGGCTACAAATGCGATGTCCCAGTTAGGAAACCTCGCGAATTTCATCGCTTACGCGTTCATGGGCCTGCCGGCCGGGTTCGTCCTCAAGAAATACGGATACAAGATAACGGCACTTGCCGCAGTGGCAGTGGGATTCATCGGGGTCGGCATATCCTTCCTTTCCGGAATAGCCGAAAGTTTCGCAGTATACCTCACCGGAGCATTCGTGTCGGGATTTTCGATGTGCATGCTCAACACCGTGGTCAACCCGATGCTGAACACCCTGGGAGGCGGCGGTAACAGAGGAAACCAGCTCATCCAGTTCGGAGGCTCTTTGAACTCACTTTCTGCGACAATCGTACCGGTATTGGTAGGCTACCTTATCGGTGAAGTATCGGCGGAAACCGCTATCAGCGACGCCAATCCGGCCCTGTTCATTGCAATGGGAGTGTTCGCATTGGCATTCATCATCATACTCTTCTCCAGGATTCCGGAACCGGAACTCGAAGCCGCGAACAACGCCACGGAACCGCAGGAGAAGATGACCAAGAGCATATCGAAGGCCCTGTCCCACAAGAACCTCGTATTCGGAGTCATTGCGATCTTCCTTTATGTCGGCATCGAAGTAGGCATACCTAACATAGCCAACCTCTACATGACATCGGACGAAATCGGAATGTCGGCAGGTGTCGCAGGAACCGTAGTCGGAATGTACTGGCTGCTGATGCTTGTAGGCAGACTCATCGGAGGCGCGGTCGGAGGAAAGGTATCGAGCAAGGCGATGCTCGCCGTAGTAAGCACGATAGCTATCATTTTCATACTGACAGGAATGTTCCTTCCTGGCACTATGGTAAAATTCCCTGCAATCAATTCGGATCTTTCGTTCAGCATGGTCGACATACCTCTCGGAGTGGTATTCTTCGTACTTTGCGGTCTGTGCACATCGGTAATGTGGGGGACGATCTTCAACCTTTCAGTATGGGGACTCGGAAAATACACTTCGATCGCATCGGGACTGTTCATGGTAATGGTCTGCGGCGGCGGAGTACTTCCTGTAATACAGGGAGCCATTGCCGACAGATTCAATTTCATTGACAGCTACTGGGTGCTCGTTGCGGCACTGGCTTATATCCTCATTTTCGCTCTTTCACTTTCAAAAACACCTGCAAAGAAAGCAGAATAAATATTTTCACCATGACTGACGGAATGAAACCATATGTGATAGGCATCGACATAGGAGGACAGACCACCAAGATGGGAATAGTCGATGCGAGGGGCAATGTGCTTGCAAAAAATGTAGTCCGCACCGATACGCACGATGAAATAGGCCCGTACCTTGACGATGTAAAGGCCGGCCTGGACGAGCTCATAGGCCATGCAGGAGCCAAAGACATGGTGAGAGGCATCGGAGTGGGCGCTCCCAATGCCAATTACTATACGGGCGAGATAGCCAATGCGGTGAACATAGCCTGGTCGGCAAAGAACGGAATCACGCCTTTTGCAAGATTGCTGTCCGAAAAGATGGACGGACTGCCTGTCGTAATCACAAACGACGCCAATGCCGCCGCCATGGGAGAAATGACTTACGGAGCGGCAAAAGGGATGAAGGATTTCATCATGATCACCTTAGGGACAGGCATCGGGTCGGGCATCGTCATCAACGGACAGGTGCTTTACGGACATGACGGCTTTGCCGGAGAGCTCGGCCATACCTGTGCCGTAAGAGGAGGAAGGGCCTGCAATTGCGGCAGGAACGGCTGTCTGGAAACATATTGCTCGGCAATCGGCGTGGCGCGCACAGCAAGAGAGTGGCTTGAAACCTATCCGGACGAACCCACGGCACTCAGGGGGAAAATCGACATCACATCGAGGGACATCTACGAAGCCGCAATGAACGGAGACGGATTCTCGAAAAGGATCTTCGATTTTACCGGAAGAATCCTGGGCGAAAACATCGCCGACTTCGTAGCATTCAGCGCCCCCGAAGCCATCGTGCTGTTCGGAGGACTTGCACGCGCCGGGGAACTCCTGCGCCGTCCGCTTGAAGAGGCCATGGAAAAGAGTCTGCTCTCGATCTGGAAAGGAAAAATAAAGATAGTCTTCTCCCAATTGAAAGAATCGGATGCAGCCAT
Source organism: Bacteroidales bacterium UBA3382 (assembly GCA_002358965.1). GTDB lineage: Bacteria > Bacteroidota > Bacteroidia > Bacteroidales > UBA932 > Merdivivens. Next base: position 266 of record DEPW01000124.1, on the reverse strand, counting down.
TCTCGGAGCAAGCGCTCTGGCATGGTAGGAAGCGAACAAGAGAGGGCCACACTTCCAAGTGGCGGAATATCAGCACTCAAGACTACAGGACGGTCCGATGCCGCTGTCGGACCGTCCTGTTTTTTTTTAAAAACATTTTGCATTCGGAGTATTGCAAGATTGTTTTTTTTTATTAAATTTGTCATCGAAAGCAATTCACAAACCTATGCACACCATTCTTCACAACATACAAAAAGTGCTTGCATTAATCTGTAACTTCCGCTAAA
>DEPW01000051.1:3106-14878 GCA_002358965.1 Bacteroidales bacterium UBA3382 | reverse complement strand
AGGGGGTATGTGATTCCGGAAGATGTGAGGGCCGTGTGCAACGAGGTGCTCCGCCACAGGATCGGCCTCACTTATGAGGCTGAAGCCGAGAACGTCACTACGGAGAATATAATCGCAGAAGTAATAAATGCAGTAGAGGTTCCATAATGGAAAGCAGAAGTGCAAACGACCTGCTCAAGAAGGTCAGGAAGATAGAGATCAGGACCCGTGCCCTTTCCCACCAGATTTTCGCCGGAGAGTATCACTCCGCTTTCAAGGGACGCGGAATGGCTTTCAGTGAAGTGCGCGAGTACCAGTATGGGGACGATGTGCGCAATATGGACTGGAATGTCACGGCGAGGCTGCACAATCCGTATGTGAAAGTCTTCGAGGAAGAGCGCGAACTCACAGTCATGCTGTTGGTGGATGTGAGCGCGTCCCGTCTTTTCGGAACTGTCGGCGAAAGCAAAAGGGACATGATGGCCGAAATCGCCGCCGTCATCTCTTTCTCGGCGTCGTTGAACAACGACAAGGTCGGCGCCCTGTTTTTCAGCGACAAGGTCGAAAAATTCATCCCTCCGAAGAAAGGGAGGACGCATTTGCTCAGAATCATCAGCGAGATACTCGAGTTCGAGCCCGCCGGACGCGGGACAGACATCGGAGAGGCTCTCCGTTTCCTGACCAATGCCATCAAGCGCAAATGTACGGCTTTCCTGCTTTCCGACATGATGGATCTTGACCGGGATGCCAATCCGAGGTACGAGGATGTGCTGAAAGTGGCGGTCAACCGTCACGATATCGCGGCTGTAAATGTGTACGACAGGATGGAACGGGAGATGCCCTCAGTCGGTCTTGTGCACATCGTGGATTCGGAAAGCGGAGAAGGCATGTGGGTGGACACATCCAGCCGCAGTGTCAGGAATTTCTACAAGGACTGGACCCGGAAGGCTTATGAATCGACCCGCACTCTGCTAAGCAGATACAAGATAGACAATGTGAGCATAGCCACGGATCAGGATTATGTCAAAGGACTGATGGCGTTATTCAAAAACAGATAGGAAAATGAAGGATTTTGTCAGGCATTTGTCGATAATATCGTTTTTGTCTCTGTCGTTTGTCACCGCTTACGCGTCGGACGACGGGCAGCCGGTCTTTGAAAACCTTCAGCGCAGGGACTCTGTCCTGATAGGAGATCAGGTGCGGTATGGATTCCGGCTTTCGGTCGAGGAAGGTTCGGTACTGGAAATTGCGGATTTTCCTCCCGTTGACGGCGTGGAAATGATAACCGCTTTCAGCCTTGATACTCTCAAAGCCCGGAAAGGGCGTCTGGATCTGGAAGGGTCTGTGGTGCTGACTTCATTCGACAGCGGCTCTTTCGTCCTGCCTCCGTTCAAGGTCGCCGTGACGAAGCCGGACGGGGCGACTGACACTCTCCTGTTCAGGAACGACACTCTCAAGGTGACTACTTTCCCGATCGATACCGCGACTTTCGTGAAGCATGATATCAAAGGACAGATCAGATATCCGGTAACCTTTAAGGAAATCCTGCCATGGATGGCGGGGGCGATACTGCTGTGCGCCCTTGCCTTCGCCGTGTATTGGCTCCTGAAACGCAGGGGCAGGGTGCAGAACCAATACAGAGAGCCGGCGCATATCACGGCTTTGAGGAAACTCGATTCGTATCGCGGAAGCAAATACTGGGAACCTTCGAAACAGAAGCTTTTCTATACCGGAGTGACCGATGCGGTCCGTGAATACATTGCAGCCCGTTATGGAATATCCGCGATGGAAATGACCACTTCCGAAATCTTCAGAGACCTTGAAAAGGAAATCGGTGACGGGAAATTGTGCCAGGATCTCAAGGTCCTTTTCGAGAGGGCGGATTTCGTGAAATTCGCGAAATATGTCGCGAGCGAGCAGGAAAACGCTTCTGCGGTGCCGGTGGCGGTCAAGTTTGTAAACGATACTTATCAGCATGATATAGAAAACGCCGATGACGGCGGCAAGGCCGCCGGGACGGTGAAAGAAGAGTAAGGAGGAGGGAAGATATGTTTTTTGAATATCCTGAATTGTTGTGGCTGGAATTGCTCCTGGTGCCTTTGCTCCTCCATTATCTGTATATGGAGTACAAAGGCCGCATCCCGCATGTCAGGGTTTCGTCCGTGCTTCCGTGGAAAGGGCATGGGGGATATGCGGCCAAGATCCTGCGCCATGTCCCCTTCGTGATGAGAATGTGCGCGATAGCCCTTGTCATTGTCGCTATCGCAAGGCCCAGGTCGTCGGACAATTTCGAGAGCGTGGATGCTGAAGGAATAGACATCGTACTTGCCATGGATGTGTCCACATCGATGGCGGCAAGGGACTTCGTCCCGGACAGGATAGGCGCGGCCAAGGACATAGCCATAGAGTTCATCGCGCAGCGTCCTTCGGACAGGATAGGCATCGTGGTCTTTGCCGGCGAAAGCTATACCCAATCCCCTCTGACTACTGACAGACAGACCCTTATCAATCTGATGAAGGAAGTAGAGATAGGCCTGATAGACGACGGTACGGCCATCGGCAACGGTCTGGCGACCGCCGTCGCAAGGATGAAGGATTCGGACGCCAAGAGCCGTGTCATCATACTTCTGACGGACGGAGTGAACAACAGCGGCGAGATTTCTCCGCAGATGGCTGCCGAGATTGCGAAGACATACGGAGTCAGGGTATATACCATAGGTGTCGGGGCTGAAGGCATGGCCCCTTATCCTGTAATGACCCCGTGGGGGGTGGAGTTGCAGCAGGTCAGGGTCGAAATAGATGAAGATCTGTTGAAAGATATAGCCGATAAGACAGGAGGAAGATATTTCCGGGCGACTGACAATACCAAGCTGATGGAGATATACGGCGAAATCAACCGGATGGAAAAGACCCGCACGACTGTCGACAGTTTTCCGATCTATAAGGAATTGTATATGGACTACGCTCTGTGGGCGCTGGCCGCGTTGCTCGTGGAGATGCTCTTCAGGCTTTTAATCATTAGGAGGTTGCCTTGATATGATAAATTTCGCAAACGCTCAATATGTCTTCCTGCTTCTGCTCATCCCGGTATTTTTCATCATCTACGGGATAATGAGGAGATTGCGCAAGCGCAAGATTGCCAGAATCGGCAATCCTGAACTGATCGGAGCTCTGATGCCGTCGAAGTCGAGGGCGAAAGGCTGGGTGCGGCTGTCGTTGTTTTCCGCAGCCTTCTTCTTCTTCGTCATCGGTCTGATGAGACCGCAGATAGGCGCAAGGCTCAAAGAGCAGGAGAAAAGGGGGGCGGAGATAGTCATAGCCCTGGATGTGTCCAATTCGATGCTGGCCGAAGACTATACCCCCAACAGGCTCGAGAGGGCGAAACTCTCGATATCGAGCCTTGTCGACCGCCTGAGGGATGACAGGATAGGTCTTGTGATATTCGCAGGGACTTCCTTCGTACAGCTTCCTATAACCGCAGACTATGTTTCGGCAAAGATTTTCCTCAATTCGATAACGACCGAATCCATACCTGTACAGGGTACGGCGATAGGGGATGCGCTGATGACTTCGATAAGGAGTTTCAGCCCGCAAAGCGAAGGCAGCCGGGCGATCATCCTGATTACCGACGGGGAGAATCACGAAGACGATCCTGTGGCAGTCGCCAAAGAGGCTGCCGAAATGGGCATTAAAGTCTACTGCATAGGGGTCGGTTCGCCGGAGGGGGAACCTATCCCGTATGATGGCGGACTGCTTAAGGACAAGGAGGGCAACATCGTGGTTACCAGGCTTGACGAGTCCGTGCTTAAGGAAGTGGCTTCGGCCGGGAACGGAATCTATGTAAGGGCCGGCAATAGCGAATTCGGTCTGAATCCTGTCATAGACGAAATCCGCAGTATGGATGCAGAGCGGTTCAAATCGGTGGTTTTTGAGGACTTTGATGAACAATATATGTATTTTTTCGCTATTGCTTTGATATTTCTCGTCATAGAGATGCTCGTGGGCGAGAGGAGGATAGGCAAGAAATTCTTTGCCACGGCTTTGGTACTCTGCCTTTCGGCGACGATGGCTTCGGCACAACCCGACAGAAGCGAAATCCGTAAGGGAAACAGGGATTTCAGGCGTGAGTCCTATGCCAAGGCCGATATAGACTACCGTAAGGCCCTCTTGAAGGATTCGTTGTCTCTGGCCGCCAATTACAATCTTGCCAACACGCTTTACAGACAAGGGAATTTCGATGCTGCCGCATCGTTTTACGGCAAGCTCGACTCGCTGGATCTCGGCGCCCATTATTCGGATTACCATTACAATGTGGGTAATCTCGCTTTGGAGCAGAAGGACTATGCAAAGGCTGTCGAGGCATACAAAAACGCCTTGAGGCGCAATCCTTCGGATCTCGATGCAAAGGAAAACCTTGCCTACGCGCAGAAGATGCTGAAAGACCAGCAAAACCAGCAGAATCAGGATCAGCAGAATCAGGACCAGCAAGACCAGCAGGACCAGCAGGACCAGCAGGACCAGCAAGACCAGCAGCAAGACCAGCAGGACCAGCAGCAGGATCAGCAGGACCGTCAAGGACAACAGGACAGGCAGGACGCAGGAGGGAATCCTTCCGAATCCGCTCTTTCTCCGCAGGCGGCACAGCAAATGCTCCAGGCCATACAGGCTAAGGAAAAAGAGACGCAGGAGAAGGTGAAGAAAGAGAAGGCCCAGGCGCTCAAGTCAAGGGAAAAAGAGAAAAATTGGTAACATTTGTATATAAAAGGAAGGCGTGAATATGACAAAAAGATTGAAGTCGTTAATGGTAGTGGCACTGATGGCCGTATGTTCTCCGCTGTTTGCGCAGAAGGTTTCGGTCCAGGCTCCGAGAGTCGTTGCCCTCGGTGAACAATTCAGCGTGGTCTTTTCTGTGGAAGGCTCTAAGGTAAAGGGTTTCGACTGGGAGGCCGGGGAAGACTTCAATCTGATATGGGGCCCGGTTACGGGTGTCAGTACCAGTTATGTGAATACCAACGGCAAATCCTCGACCACGGTCATCCATACTTATTCTTATGTGCTTGAAGCCAAGAGCGAAGGTACATTCGTCATTCCGCCGGCAAAGGCATCCATAGCAGGCAAAGAGTATTCTTCGCCAGAGACATCCATAGAGGTGATCAAGTCTTCTCAGCCGAGTCCTACGCGCGGCGGAAATATGCAGCAACAGCAGGGCGGAGCGGAGGAAAACTCCACGGACGATGTGTTCATGTCGCTATCTTTGAACAAGACGAAAGCGGTAGTCGGAGAGCCGATAACAGCTACTTTGAAATTGTATACCAATGTGGATCTTAACGGGGTGGAAAACCCTCAGTTTCCGATATTCAACGGTTTCTGGAGCCAGGAAACCGATTCTCCGGTAAATCTGACCTTCCAGCGTGAAAATGTGGGCGGCAAATTGTACAACAGTGCGCTCCTGAGACGGTATGTGCTCATACCCCAGCAGAGCGGGAAGCTGACTGTCGACCCGGCGGAAATGGTGGCCGTCGTGATAGAGCGCAATTCTCCGCGCGGAGGTGCAAGCATTTTCGACAGTTTTTTTGACAATTACCGTACTGTCCGCAAGCGCATCCGGACCGATGCCGTCACCGTGGATGTTTCGCCGCTTCCTTCCGGGGCTCCGGCTTCGTTCAAAGGCGGAGTGGGAAGGTTTTCGATGAATGTAGAGGTCGGCAAGGATACATTGAACACTCACGAGGCGGCTACATTGACAGTCACGATCAGCGGCAACGGCAACTTGTCGCTCATAGAGCCTCCTGCGGTGAAATTTCCGTCCGATTTCGAACATTACGATGTGAAGGTCTCCGATACTGGCGGCAAAGCCGGCACTTCCGGTACGCGCAAGTATGAGTTTCCGTTCATTCCGAGAACATCCGGGACTTTCGATATCCCGTCCGTGGAGTATTCATATTATGATATATCGAAAGGAAGATATGTCACATTGGAGAGCGGGCCGATAAGGATGGTTGTCGTGCAGGGCGAGGAAAGCGGCGCATCAGTCTATTCGCCTGGCGTAAACAGACAGTCCGTCAAGAACCTTAACGAAGACATCCGCTTCATAGCGACGGGAGACCCGGGATTGCATCGTGCAGGCAGGTTTTTCGTGGCGACGCCGCTTTTCTTTGTCATCCTGGCATGCATAATCGTGTTGTCCGTTGCGTCTTTGGCCGTAGGTCGGAAGCTGATCAGGAGGAATTCGGATGTGGCAGCGGTAAGGAACCGCAAGGCGACGAAAATGGCTTTGAAGCGTTTGAAGGCGGCGGCCGAATACCTGAAGGGAGGAATGTACTCGGCGTTTTACGAAGAGCTGCACAAGGCCCTTCTGGGCTACATTTCGGACAAACTCGCAATGGAGGCGGTGGATATGTCCAAAGAGAATATCGCTTCCGGGCTTGTCGCCCATGGGGTGAACGAAGACATCTGCAATGCATGCCTTGCTCTGATAGATGCATGCGAATATGCGAGATATTCCCCGGAAGGCGGCGATGATGCGATGCAAAACCATTACAATGAGGCGGTAAGGGTGATTTCCACCATGGACGGTATGATCAAGGCAAAGAAGGACAATAAAAAAGATTCGCTCATGAAAGGAAAAGTGCTGACATTGTCGGCGTTGGTGTTCATGCTCATCGGAGGGGGGCAGTCGATTGCCCGGGACAGTACCGATGTGAAGTCATTGTGGAGCGGAGCCAATGCCGATTACGAAGCCGGCGATTGGGCTTCGGCTATTGAAAAATACGATGCCGTGCTTGCCGCCGGTTATGAGTCGGACAAGCTTTACTACAATCTTGCAAATGCCTATTACAAGAGCGGGAGCATCTCCCGTTCGATATTGAATTACGAAAGGGCCCTCAAACTTAACCCTTCTTTCGACGATGCAAGGAACAATCTCGACATGGTTGCCCAACTTACCGTGGACAGGATTGAAAAGGTTCCCGACTTCATATTGAAGACCTGGACCGAAGATATCGGCAGGGCGTTGAGTTCGGACGGTTGGGCCGTACTCTTCCTGTCCCTGTTTGCATCCGCTGCCGTGTCTTTGCTGCTTTCGGACTTCATCAGGAGCAGGGCTGCGCGTATAGTGCTGTTCATAGCGGGAATCGTGCTGGTGATATTATCGCTGCTTTCCATAACGGCTTCGCTGGAGCGTAGGGCGGATTACATGTCGGAAGATTCGGCGATAGTGGTTTCCGCGGTTTCGTCGGTACGGAGCTCTCCTTCTGACGAAAATACGACAAGTCTTTTCGTCCTTCACGAGGGCACGAAGGTCGAAATCCTCGAATATCTTGGCGATTGGTCGAAAATCGAAATCGCCGACGGCCGTCAGGGATGGATGGCGAGCAGGGATATGGAGGTGATTTAGACGCGCTGTCCGTTGTTTTCGGCGTTTTCTCCGTATCCCTCCAGCCCGAGCATTCCGGCAAGTTTGCGCATCCCGTCGGTCGCTTTCATCGGGATGACGGTTATCCTGCTGTCCCCGCACAAGGCCGGTTTGGGATCCACCAGGTAAATGCGGGCCTCGTTTGCGGCATATCTGTAAAGGCCTGCGGCAGGGTACACCTGCAAGGATGTGCCTACTATTATGATGATGTCCGCCGCCGATACTGTCTCTATCGCTTTCTCTATGTTGGGTACCGGTTCGCCGAACCATACGATGTGCGGCCTGAGCTGGGCGCCGTTCGGGGCCTTGTCTCCGAGGCGTATCGGCTCGTACCCTATGTCGAAGACGGTCTTGGTCGAAAATCCGTCCCGGTCATTGTAGCAGTTTTCAGGCCGGACCTTGGTGAGCTCCCCGTGCAGATGCAGGACATGTGTGCTGCCCGCCCGTTCATGCAGGTTGTCGACATTCTGCGTTATCACATCTGTCCGGTATGCGCTTTCGAGGGCGGCGATGATTCTGTGCGCCTCGTTAGGCTCGCTTTCGGCAAGCTGTTTGCGCCGTTCATTGTAAAATTCGAGCATCAGCCCCGGGTTGCGGTGCCACCCTTCGATGCTTGCAACCTGTTCTACGGGGTAGTTTTCCCACAACCCGTCGCTGTCCCTGAATGTCTTTATTCCGCTTTCGGCGCTGACTCCGGCGCCCGTAAGCACTGCAATCCTTTTTGTCATATCCTGTTTTTGTAATAGATTTTCGTCATCCAATATTTGAAAAGAGGGTCGATCACCTGCGGGATGTCGTCTTTGTCGAAGGTCACTATTTCCTTCTTCTTCAGGGCGTCTTTCAGCCTGCGGACATTCGCCGACGAGTTCAGACCGTATTTGTCTATGGTTTCGGCGGAACTGAACCTGACCGTGCCTTCCAGTATGGCCTTCAGGAGGTTCAGCTGGAATGAAGTCAGTCCGCCGACGATTTCTCTGAAGCGCACGCTGTGCAGCGACAAAAGCATCCCGAGGGCCTCCACGAGTGTGTTTTCGTTAATGTATCCCCTCGAAAGCGAGTCGCAGATTGCGGAAAACTGGTTGATGTACCAGCAGTTGTTTTCAAAAAGCCTTACGGCTCCGAGCGCCAGGTCGCGTTCGATGATTTTCCCTCCTTTCGAGAATCCCCTTATGATATATTCGGTCAGTTCGCGCTCGTCTACAGGCTGGAGCGGCAGATATTCGGCGAAGCGGTAGAAAAAGCGTTTTTCTTCGAATATCTCTTTCATGGCGTTGATTTTCGAACCGGATATCACATATACGGCGTTTTTCCGTTCTTTCCATGCTGTTTCGAGCGTCCCGAGCATGTCCTCCCAGTCTTCGAAAAGCATGAAATCCTGAAAATGTTCGATAATGATGATGACGGGTTTGGAAAAATGTTCCGAAATGCGTTCGGGAAGCGACAATACGGCCAGATTGTCTTTGCTTTCGGGTGCGCGTCCGATGGCGAAAAGCGGTCCGCTGTCCTTGTACGATGACGGGCTGAATTCGAGGCAGGTGCCGGCAAGGTATTCTCCATGAAGATCTTCCATCTCTCCCGGGTCTGATGCGGCTGCCCTGAAAACGGCCGTAGCATATTCGTTCAGGAATTCGCCCCTGTCTCTGATCGAGGCCAGGCTTGCATGGCAGGCCATGAAGTCGTAGGAATCCACTTTGAGCTGATAGAGCGCATGCCTTATCAGCGAGCCTTTGCCGCTTTTCGGGGCATCGTACAGTACGACATTCTGGTTGCTGCGTATCAGGCTTTCGAGGGTCACGGATTCCCCTTTGCGCCCTACGAAGTTCTTCCCGGTGGCGTATCGGTCATATTGGAAAGGAGTGTCCATTTAATAACAGTCGCAATGAATCATTTCACAAAAATAGTAATTTGTTCATAAATTTCCGTAGGGATTTTGCAGATTAAATAAAATGTGCTAATTTTGCACGCTCAATATTGGAAGGCCGTTCAGCCCGTTAAGTGCCGGGCGTTCCGGACGCTGACGGTCGAAACTTTTAAAGTTTTTTTGAAAAAATGTACGCAATAGTAGAAATGGGAGGCCGGCAGTTCAGAGTCGAGGTCGGTCAGGAAGTCTATGTAAACCGCCTGGCGGCTGCAAAGGACGAAACCGTAGAGTTAAACAAAGTGCTCCTTATCGACAATGACGGAGATATCAAGATCGGCTCTCCATACGTTGACGGTGCAATGGTTAAGGCCACCGTGCTTGACGATAGCTGCAAAGGAAAGAAAGTAATCGTCTTCAAAAAGAAACGCCGCAAGGGCTATCAGAAGAAAAACGGTCACAGACAGTATCTGTCATTGATCAAGATTGAAAGTATCGCTTAATTAACAGTTTAGAGGAGATTTTTCATTATGGCACATAAAAAAGGTGTCGGTAGTTCGAAGAACGGCCGTGAATCACATAGCAAAAGATTGGGCCTCAAGAAATTCGGCAGCGAATTCGTGAAGGCGGGAAACATCCTTGTACGCCAGAGAGGTACTGTACACAACCCTGGCCTCAATGTAGGCATGGGCAAAGACCATACCCTGTATGCGCTGGTAGACGGCGTGGTGGTTTACAAGAAGAAGGCAGGAGCGAAATCCTATGTTTCGGTAATGCCTTTGGAAAATTAGGCCAATAGGTGCCCCGGCGGCATTAACGCGCGTGCCTTTGACATTATCGGCACGGATATGATAAAAAGGAGGACGACATCGGATTGTCCTCCTTTCTGTTTTGCAGACGGGCGTTTTCTGCGATCGATACGGATTTTGTCGGAAAACTATTATTTTTGCGTATAAAACTGCTTCTATGCTGAAAGGATATTTGTATGATGCCGCCCTTGCGGGCGATGGAAAGTATGTCCTGACATTGTCGGAAGACTGTCCTGTATTCGAAGGACATTTTCCCGGTTTTCCAGTGCTTCCGGGAGCGGCCATAATCGAAATAGTAAGGGAACTCGTTTCGGAGAGCCTCGGAAGACAGGTATTTTTCCCCTGCATGCACTCTGTCAAGTTCATGAAGATGATCGCTCCTTCCGACAGGCCTCATGTCGGGATAGCCATAGACCCTGAGGCCCGGATGTTGCGGGCGGTGCTGTCTGTCGGCGACGAGGAATATGTGAAGATCAATGCCTCTTTCGCTCCGGCGCCTTAATCAGCTCTTCGCCGATATGAAAGTCTCTCCGCGATACTGTGTTGTCATGCCGACATTCGAAAATGCCGGTACCGTCTGCAGTGTCGTGGATTCGGTGATTGCCGCAGGCTACCGTCTCATAGCGGTTTGCGACGGCCCGCGCGACGGGACAGAAGCACTTCTTGAAGGATATGGCGACAGGATTACGCTTGTGGCCTACCGGGTCAACAGAGGAAAAGGGCATGCGCTTTCCGTAGGGTTCGCCAAGGCTCTCGAGGAAGGGTACGACTATGCCGTGACGATAGATTCCGACGGTCAGCACAATGTCCCGGACATAGCGGCCCTTATTGAAGCTTCACGCGCTCATCCCTCTGCCGTGATTGTGGGAAAACGCATGATGGACGGTGTCGAAAGGCCGGCTTCGAGCGGTTTTGCCAACCGTTTCGCCAACTTCTGGTTCGCGGTGCATACGCTGCGCGTCCTGCCAGACACGCAAAGCGGCATGAGATGCTATCCGTTGGACCGTTTTGCAAAGATGAGGCTTTGCACTTCGCGTTATGAGGCCGAGCTGGAGATGCTCGTCCGTGCCGCATGGCATGGTACGGATATCTTCTCCGTGCCGGTGAAAGTATACTATCCTCCTCAAGGGCAGAGAGTCTCGCATTTCCGTAAAGGGAGGGATTTCCTGAGGATTTCCATATTGAATACGGTATTGACCTTCGCCGCCGTATTTTACGGCTATCCTTCGATGGCCGTGCATGCGGCGGCGAAAAGACTGAGACGGACATGAAACGGTATGTGTTGAAGTTGTACGATTTCTTCTCGTCGCACAGGCGCTTGCTTGTTCCGTCGCTGTTGGCGGTAATCGTCCTGTTCGTTTTGCTCTCGTCGGGGATGAGGCCTCAGGAAGACATAACCGCCTTCCTTCCGGAACAACAGGAATATGGCCGGATAAGCGAGGCGTATTCGAGCATCCGTGCGGCGAACATGATCATGGTGACTGTATCGCCCAGGACGGATGATGTGACCGTTTACAGGCTGATGGATGCGGCCGATTCGATGGCCGCCGCCCTTTTGCGTGCGGATGCGCATCCGCAAGCTGAGACCGGGCATATCCGCTCCATTGACTCCGGCGCAGACAATCGGCAGATTGTGCAGATGGCCGTATTCATGGTGGAAAACATGCCGCTGTATCTCGATAGTGCGGACTATGTCCGTATGGAGCGGCTGG
>DEPW01000051.1:0-3032 GCA_002358965.1 Bacteroidales bacterium UBA3382 | reverse complement strand
GGGAGCGTTTACCTCCGATGTGCTCCTGCGCGATCCGATGATGTTTTCCTCAAGGCTGCTTTCGTCATTGGAAAGTCTCGCCCCCGATAACGGATTCACGGCCCGGGACGGGTATCTTTTCGACGCGGACGGCAACCTTGTGTTTTTCATCGAATCCGCCCATCCCGTAGGGGAGACGATGGGAAACAAGGCTTTGACTGTCATGGTGGACGATGCCGTCGGAGAGACCTGCGGCATGTTTCCCGACTGTTCGATAGATGCGTTCGGTCCGGCTTATGTTTCGGTGGCGAATGCCGACACCATAAAGCGCGACACAATCCTGTCGGTGGCAGTGTCGCTGGCATTGCTGTTGGTATTGCTGCTCTATGCTTACGGTTCGTTCAGGCCGATCGCGCTGATACTTGCAACTTTGCTCTTCGGACTGGCTGCCGGCGTCGCGGCTGTTTCCGCGCTTTCGCCCGAAGTCTCGCTCATTGTCCTCGGCATCGGTTCGGTGCTGATAGGGATTGCCGCAAACTATCCCTTGCATTTCCTCGACCATGTGGCCGACGGCTATACCTCCCGTAAGAGCATATCGGATATCTTCTATCCGCTTACTATAGGGAATGTCACTACTGTCGGCGCTTTCCTGAGCCTGGTATTCATTTCATCTCCTGCCATGCGCTCTTTGGGCATTTACGCCTCGGCGATGCTCGTCGGGACGATGTTTTTCGTCCTGGTCTTCCTTCCGCATTTTACTGCAAGAGTGAAAGTCTTCAGGCGGAGGCTGCTGCCGGATGCGATTACTGAATCACGGATGAGGCATCCTGCCCTGTTCGCTGTGCTGACGGCGGTGTTTACCGCGGCCTTGTATTTCGTTTCTGCATCCGGCAGCCATTTTGACGGCAATCTGTCCAATATCAATTACATGCCTGCGGAGTACAGACAGAAAATGTCCGATATGCTCGATAAGACAGGAGGCGGTACGACGCAGGTCTATGTCGTTTCGGAAGGGGATGACCCTGCTGAGGCATTGGCGGCGTACGGACGCTTGTCTTCCGTGCTCGATTCCCAGCAGGCGGCAGGAATAGGCGTGTCGGGGATAGGGGAGCTGCTCCCGTCGCGTTCCTTGCAGCAGGAACGCATAGGGCTTTGGAACGGTTTTGTTGAAAAATACGGGGAAAGGCTGTGGCGTCTCGTGGATTCGTCGGCTGCGTCGAAGGGGTTCGTGCCCGGGGCTTTCGGACAGTTCAGAGAGATGATGGAGCGGGAGTACGCTCCTGAAGACATAGAGGCGTTTTCCGTTATCACAGACGGCCCTGCTGCCAATTATCTCGCATGGAAGGACGGCGGACTTATGGTGGTGACGGTGCTCAATGTCCCTGCGGACCGGGTGCGGCAGGTGGAGGAGAGCGTCGCTGCCGCATTGCCTGACGACAACAGTTTCGTCTTTGACGGCGGTTCGCTTATGAGGGGGCTCGTGGATACCTTGTCGGCGGATTTCGACAAGGTGCTGTATATTTGCTCGCTGCTCGTGCTGGTCTTCCTGTTCGTTTCTTTCGGGAGGCTCGAGCTTACGGTGGCGGCCTTCCTCCCTCTGCTTGTCGGATGGATATGGATTCTGGGCATAATGGAGATTTTTTCGATAGATTTCAATATCGTCAATATCATACTTGCCACTTTCATTTTCGGAATGGGCGACGATTATACCATTTTCATGCTTGAAGGCTCTATTTACGAATATACTTACGGCAGGCGGATGCTTGGCCGTTACCGCAATACTATCGCGCTTTCGGCAGCGACGATGTTCATAGGGATAGGTTCGCTCATTGTCGCGAGGCATCCGGCAATGAAAGGGCTTGCCCAGGTGACGATTGTAGGAATGGCGGTCGTCGTCGCGATGGCATATACGCTGCCGCCGTTGATTTTCAATTTCCTTACGCGTTCGAAAGGTGAGAAGCGCCGTTTTCCGGTCACCTTGGCATCGGTCGCAAGGACTGCGGTCGTCTACTTGTATCTGGCGGTGTGCGGGGCCCTGCTCGTAGCTACGGGTTTCGTGTCGATTACTTTGTTGCGCGGAGGGCGCCGGGCGCGTGAAAGATATTGCCGGCTCATGAAGGGCATGCTCCGTTTTGCGAGTATGCATTTCTTCGGTAACAAGTGCGAATATGCCGACAGGTACGGGGAGGATTTTTCGGTTCCTTCGGTCGTCATCTGCAATCATCAGTCGAGCCTTGACCTGATGCTGGCGATGGGACTGTCCGACAGGTTTGCCATAGTCATGAACAGGTGGAATACCAGGGCTTTCGGCCCTTTGGTAAAATATGCCGGTTACATTCCGGTGTCGGATATCCACGATGGCGGAATGTCTATGGTAGCGCAGGCGATATCCGATGGCCGTTCGATATTCATTTTTCCGGAAGGTACGCGCAGCCGCGATTGTTCGATAGGCCGTTTCCGCAAGGGGGCTTTCGAGATAGCGGACCGTTTCGGTCTCGACATTGTGGAGGTGCTTGTGCACGGGACGGGGCATTGTCTCCCGAAAGGAAGCGTGTTCGTGGAAAGTTTCCCTATGAGGTGCGAGGTTGTGCGCAGGATTCCGAATGCCCGGATACCGTCGCGGAAGGATTTGCGCCGGATAGTGGCGGATGACTATTCCGGATTGTGCCGGATGGCCGAGAATGCCGCCTTCTGCCGGAAAGAGGTCATGGCCAATTTCCGGTATAAGGAAAAATCCGTGAGGAAAGATGCCATGAAGGCGCTCGCTTCTTCGGATGACGCGAGTCTGCGTTCGTTGGCTTCCGAAGCGGTCGGTGGCAGGCTGGTAGTGGAAGAGAAGGGATACGGTGCGTTTTCCCTGCTTGCTGCGCTCGTACTCAAGGATGTGGAGATCTATTCGTATGTGCGCGATCATGAACATTATGAAGTGGCGGTGAATTGCGCCCTTGTTCCTTCAAATCTGCATTTTGTCGATGGTTCGTCCGGCAGGGGACGAAATGCCGTGATAATGGGCGGCGGCATGAGTGGTCTGGTTTGCGGGGCTTTGCTGGCCG
>DEPW01000022.1 GCA_002358965.1 Bacteroidales bacterium UBA3382 | reverse complement strand
GCCCTCAACGACTGGCAGTGCAACTACATCATCGGCCTACAATGGAACATTTACCGCAAATGCAGGCTACAGGCGCAGTACATCTACCAGCAGCGATCCAGGGGCAGCAAGGGTGTCTACAGCGGCATCCCCTCCTCGCATTTGTTCATCACCCAGCTTCAGGTCGGCTTCTGAAACACAGGGATAATTGACACGAATCGGGGACACTGTCCGGAACTGACAAGGTAATTTTGCGGAAATTCGCGACAAACTGGTTCACTTTCCCGGCTGATAAGTGAACGTAGTGGAAGTCTGGGTGCAGGTAATTTTGTAACAAACTGAATATCAATACAATAAAAATTTATGTGCACATTTCGGCCGTTTAAAACTTTTGAAATGTGCGCCCGTTTTACTAATCAATTGGCTATCAATAGATTCGAAAATCGCCATGCACCGACTGTTCCAAAATTACATGGAAAACTTTCCCCAGAAGTGCGGATGAGGAATAGCGATAGGAGCAATATTCCTGGAGGGTGGCATGTGTGGACATTGTATTGAATGTAGCCCGGGAAAGTGCCGCAAATTCCCGGCAGATTGGTTCACTTTCCCCCATAAGGCCGAATCCCCATCTGGCCGAACCGTTACGGATAAACGGGATAATAACGTGATAATGGATAATGGAAAATGGAAGACAGGGGAAACAGGAAAACAGGAAACAGAAAAACCGGAAACCGGACAGATGGACTGGACGTATTTGCAACAGCTAACGATTTTACAGATGGCGCCCGTTGCAGGAGGCTCCCGGGACGAAGAATATGACACAGACAGTGCCGACCACGCCAGCGGAAGCGACAATGATGCGGAGCGCAAGCGATTCAAGGAAGAAGATGCAGGAAACCGCCACCACGGAAAGCATCAGAATGACAATCATCGCTTTTCCTTTGACCGTGACCCCGCCGCGTTCCCGGTAGCGTCTCAGGTAAGGGCCGAACAGGCGGGAAGACTCAAGTCGGGCATGGAGCGAAGGCGAACTGCGGACGAAAAGCCACGAAGCGAGCAACAGAAAAGGCGTTGTCGGCAAACCCGGCAGTACGATTCCCGCCAAGGCAAGAAGGGTGCAGACCGTTCCGCACCCGATATACAATGCTTTACATACGCCTTCGCCCATAAAATATCATTTACAGTTTAGGGAAAGTGCCGCTTATTCAAAGAACGGAGCCACATATTCCGAAGATTTGTTCTCCACGATTATCCTGTTCATGTTGTATTTGATCGTTACTTCTTTGGTATCCTCATCCATCGCAAAGTCGTCCATTCCCTGATCCAAAGGAATGAACGGAGGGATGACAGCATCTATGTAACCAGCCGCTGAAGGGTTGTTTGCAGCCTCTACCTCGCATACGGGCAGACGGATGCCCAGATCCGCGACACGCCTTCCTTCCGCAAAGAATATCTCCTGCCGCATCAGATAAAGCAACTCGAGCGTCCCGTCTATGCCGGAGACATTGTCAATCATCTCCTCCGTCACCGAAGTGCCCGAAATATACGGTATGGAAACAAGAGCCGGCTTGCGGCGGTCAAGCACCAACCCTTCACGGAACGGTTCACCCTCGGAGGCGGCAACCTTGTACTCCGGACTGTCCGGATAATGCTTGAATCCTCCGTTGAAGCGCCCCTCCAACTGGTCGTTTATGCCATCCTGCACGGGTCGGGACTTCACAAGGGCAAGCAGCTGCCGCATATAATCCTTTGCCCCGGCCTCGTCCATGGCAGCCAGGCTCGCCTCGGCAAGAATAAGATAATTTTCCTCAGCCTTGGCTATATTGATGGGGCGTTGTTCGGTAGCGGAAAGCTGGAAATATTTCGGATCGAGAAAATCGAGTCGGGGAAGAGGCTGGAACCATGTACCCCACACGGCCTCCTGTATAGGATTGTTTACGGCATTGTCCCCGTCAAACTCTACCTGACGGACAAAATCCGCAGAAAGCCCCAAAGCCTCAACCGCCTCGGCTGAAGCACTTTCCCTGTCGCCCAAACGATGATAGACCCGGGCCTTGAGAGTGTGTACGAAAGCCTTTTCCTCGTCCGTGCCGGCATATTCCAATGTCTTGTCAAGCACATCCGAAGCCGTATGAAGATACTCACGCCAGGTCTTTACCTCCCCTCCGACCGTGTCGGGAAGTCCGCGGAAATGCTCGCCGCCAAGAATAAAGGAAAACGCCTTGATATAATATAGGTTGAACAAGTCCTCCCGCGTTGTGGCAGGATCGGCCCCGGCCACAGTCCCGATACCGTAATCGGCAGTTTCGCGCAACATTCCGACATACCGCTGCAAATCGGCCACATCCGCATCCGTATAGAGGATACGCGGTATATCGAATACCTGGCTGCTCCGGGAATAATTGTTGAAGTAATTGTCGGAAAGTATTTCCATCAGCATGCAATAGTTGCCCATCGCCTCGGCGAAAGAACGGTTGGCCCCGTTCACCCATGCCTGCATCGCATTGTCCGAATCCAGAAAAGTATCATCGCTGACATTCGGGTTTACGATACCGTCAGGCAGCAAAAGATCGCATGAACTCAGCGACAGACAGGCTGCCACCGACAGGATTATGTATTTCAGATTCTTCATATTCATCATTTTAAAGCACTATTCTGACAGTAAATATATACTGGCGCGGTGTGGAATATGTCGAATAGTTGATTCCCCCCGTGGTCACGGCACCTTGCGACAGGCCGCCGGACAAAGTAGCCTCGGGATCGACCGACGAAGCCGTAAAAGCGAACGGATTGTAGACATTGAATCCTACTATGACCTTTTCCAGCAACTTACGCGGACTGAACGAATAACTGATGCCGATATTGCGTATTTTCAGAAAATCGGCCTTTTCGACAAAAAAGTTTGTAAAGTCGAGCCATGCCTGAGACTGGGATATACCCTCGAGGGCCTGCTGAGGGATAGCGTCGTCTTTCAGGCCTTTTGCAAAACGGAACTGCCGGTCGAACGAATGGACATACGAACCGGCCTGATAGTCCCCGCTCATGAAAAACGACAGCCGCTTGTAATCCACATTGAGCGAGAAATTGCCGTAGAATACCGGCAAAGTAGAGCCCAAATCCTGTAGTTGCAACACTTCCTTAAGGGTCCCGTCCGGATTCAGGACGGCCTTCGAACCCCGTATGAATCCTACCGGCTTGCCCTCTTCCACGACAGTCTGCACAGTACGCGAAGAGAAACCGCCGATTGCAAACGGGACCGTTCCTCCTGCGTCCAGCACCTTGTTGTGATTAGTGTTGAAGGATGCATTCAGCCGGACATACCAGTCGCGTGTATTCACGAACTGGAAAGAAGTCGTGATTTCCACGCCCTTGTTCTCGATTTTTCCGACATTTTTCAGATAACTTGCCTGCTGGCCCGATGAAGGCAGAGAGGGTACGCTGAACAATGCGCCTTTGGTAAGAGCGTAATAGTATGTGAAGCCGATGTTCATGAAACTTCCGAACAACACGGCATTCAATCCGGCCTCGTAAGAATGCTTCTTCTCCGGCCCGAGGTCGGGATTTCCGTATTGCCCGAACGAAGCGGCCTGCTGCCCGAGGAACGAATCGACATCTATGGTCTTCTGATATGCGAAAGCCGGCGGATAACTTCCGGCGACACCGTAGTTCGCAAAGATTTTCAATGATGTGACAACGCGGCTCTCGACCACCGGATGCATGAATGCTTCATCAGACAGCATGTAGGACAAGCCCACTTTCGGATACAACTGCCAGCCGACATTGTCTCCGAAGGCCGTGTTGTAATCGGCACGCAAGCCCAAATCTATGTAATACTTGTCTTTAAATCCTATGTTTTCCTGCACGAACACGCCGTAATTGTACAGAAAGCTCAACCATTCGTCAGATGTCTGGACGCCTGCGCCCGTAATGATCTGGGCGCCGTCCCTCACATTGGAGCCGTTGTAGACCGACTGATGATCGTAAGTACTGAAATATTGGAATCCCACCGTCGTGAAAGAACTCAGCAGATCTTCATACCGGTACCTGTATTGGGCGTTCAGATCAACGGTGACGCCCATGTATTTCCGGTCGAAGTTATTGATGCTTCCGGCATCCGAAGTACCTGCGGGCTTCTGCTGGGTATGGATCAGGAATTCATTGGTCGTAATGACCTTATTGCTGTTCAAGCGATAGTCCAGACCGACCGTTCCCTTTAGCGTCAGATTGGCCAATGGCGTGAATATTACCGAATGGGATGTCTGGAAACGGCGTACGGACTCCCTGTTATTCTGCAGAGCCTCGGCCTTATCGACAAAGGCCTTCATCCTGGCGTATTCGTATTCGTCGGCCGCATCGATGTCGGGATTGTAACCGACGGCATTCCCGTCAGGGTCGGCGTAGGTAAAATTGGCGGCAGCNNNNGAACCTTCTGTAAACCACAATCCCGTATACCCTCCTTCGTTGCCGTTGCGGCTGCGTCCGAAATCCTCGAGTGTCATACCGAAGGAATTCCTGTATTCTATCCATTTGTTGATTTTGGCACGCGCCCCGAAACGCAGATCATATTTTCTGTCTTCATTGACATCGTGTATCAATGTCCCTGTATCGTCGCTCATACTGAAACCGAGGCTGAAACCGTATTTTTCGTTCCCGCCGTCCATCGTCAGGCCGTATCTCTGGTAAAACCCGTTCTGATGCAACAAATCTTTTGTCCGCTTGAAATGATAGAATTGCGACGAGGCCACACCCGCGCCCAACTGCGCTTCGAAAGAGATGCTCATATCCCCTTGACGGCCTTTTTTCGTAAAGATCTGAATCACTCCGTTTGCCGCATCGGAACCGTACAGCGTAGTAGCCGCACCTCCTGTCACATATTCGATACGATCGATGTTCTCCATGGGAATGTCGCCGATAGAGCCGGTCATGGCGGTGTTCCCGCCCAAAGGATTGTTCAATGCGGCACCGGTATTCATATTGTCCACGCGCACGCCGTCTACATAGATTACAGGGGTCGATGTCGAATAGGCCGAAGACAGTCCCCTGGACTTGACCAAAGAAGTCGTTCCGGGCTGTCCGTTGGACATTGTTATCTGCACATTGGGAAGTGCGTTCTGCAACATCTGATCCACACGGCCCTGGTGCATCTTTTCCAATTCGAGACCGTCCACGGTAGCGACATTCGAAGACAGGCGCCGCCTGGATATCTCGGCCCCCTGACCGGTAACCACGACTTCGTCCAGCTTGAAATTGTCCTTGTCCATCTCTATGACCAACGGCCATTCCGCCGAATCAAGGGCCACTTCGCAAGTCTCGTAACCCAGATACGCGACTTGCAATATATCCTGCATATCGTCTACCGCGAGCATGAAATCCCCTTCCGTATCAGTAATGGCGACTACGGTAGGATTGTCTTTCAGGAAAACAGTGACCCCGACCATGGGCTCCTGTGTCCTGCCATCCACGACTTTCCCCCTGATCTGTCCTTCCGGCACAGAAAAAGACAGACCGGACAACATGCAAAACAAAAACAACAATTTCATATATCGGCTATTAAAGGTCCGCGACAAGCTCCGCCTTCGCTTCGCGTGCCTGACAGCGAGCGCGCAAAGATAGGCATTTCCTGATAATATGCAAGAGCTTGCCAATGTCAGGCAGGCAAGCATGCCCACCCGCCTCAAAATGCACAGCAAGGCACATCGGCGTGAGCACCTGTCGATGTAAGCACGGTAAAATAAAGAGGGTGACCCAAAAGTCAA
>DEPW01000050.1:9222-9536 GCA_002358965.1 Bacteroidales bacterium UBA3382 | reverse complement strand
TGTATACATCACTCTCCGCGACGGCACCACCCTTACCATCCCGAAGACCGCCGAACTCGCTTTCGACTTCGGCGTGGAAGAGGAAGTGCTCTATTTCGAAGCGGGAGAAACCAAGATACTGGACTACACGATGAGCGGGGCCGAAGACATGACCATAGCGAAGCCTACCGGCTGGAAGGCATCGTTCGAGGCCGAAGGACTTTCCATCACCGCTCCTGCGGAAGACAATCCTTTTGCCGAGAAACAAGGCGTGATCAATGTCGTGATAGTATCTCCTAACGGTCAGAGCCTCATGGCAAAGCTTGAAGTGGCAG
>DEPW01000050.1:8992-9205 GCA_002358965.1 Bacteroidales bacterium UBA3382 | reverse complement strand
GGCCCTGTAGTATCGGACGAGCCTAAAATCGGCGACTACTACTATTCCGACGGCACATGGAGCGACGGCGGCCTCATATCGATTGACGAAGACGGCCTCAATCCCGTATGGGCGGAAGTCAAACCAGCACCTGTCGAAGGCAAGCAGGTCATCGGCATCATCTTCCAGACCGACCAGAACAGGATCGCCGCCGCCGACAAGGCAAACGGCTGG
>DEPW01000050.1:6106-8957 GCA_002358965.1 Bacteroidales bacterium UBA3382 | reverse complement strand
CCGCGGCTATGTGATGGCTGTAAGGAATGCCCACGGCACAAGCAAGGAAACCACATCCTATTGCCTCGACTACGGCATAGACTGCATAGACGGGATAAGCCTGGCAAGCTCGTGGTACAACAATCTGAACGGATACTCGGAGACCATGGCCGTCAAAGAGCAGTACGGCAGCAATATAGCGCAATGCCCGGCATTCGACTGGACCGTGACCGACTTTCCTCTTCCTGCTCCTGAAGGTACGAGCGGATGGTTCCTGCCGGCCACCGGCAACATGTGGGATCTGATAGCCAATTTCTCAGGCCACGATGTCGCAGCAATCATGCAGGAGTGGCAGACAATGGATGTAAACGCCGGATGGGGATATACTTACGGCGATGTCGATTACGACATCATAGAGATGATCAATTCGACCATGTCCCTCATTCCTGACGACCAGAAGGAGGAAATCTTCATCACCGATTCGTGGAGACAGTACACTACCGTATGGACTTCGACCGTATGCGCATTGGGCGAGACTGCCTGCACTTTCCACATAAGCGCAAACGGCCACATAGAGACATATGAAGAATGGTATAACGCAGACTGCATAGCAAGACCGATACTGGCGTTCTAAACGCACATGTTACGATTTAAAACCCTAGACGGGCGGAATCAGCAGGTATTCCGCCCGTCTTTCATGTCTTATGTAATACCGTCGTATACACGGACTTACATCCATGTATACATAATGTATATTTTCCATAGTGCGGTAAAAGCGCTGTTTTTAACGATATTTCAACAAAATTTTGCAACTTGCAGGAGTTTTCACGGGACGGCTACCATTAAAATGGAAACAACTACTTATTAATATATTTTTATTATGAAAATCAAAACTCTCTGGCGCACCATGGCTACCGCCCTTGCGTCAATCGCCATTCTGGCGGCATTTTCTTCGTGTCAATACGACGACACGGAAATCCGAAACGGCATCGACGACCTTAACGGCCGCGTAGAGGCTCTGGAAGCTTTCCAGGAGGAAATCCAGGCTGAAATAGACGCCCTGAACGACATCGTTAACAACATGCAGGCGCAGCTCACCGTCAACGGCATCTTCGAGATCGAGGACGGCGAAGGCTGGGTGATCAATTTTTCCGACGGTACGAAAGTCATCCTGATGAACGGGGATGACGGCAAGGACGGACAGGACGGTCAGGACGGCAAGGACGGCAAGACCCCTCCTACCATCATCATCGTCGAGGACGGCGGAACATACTACTGGGCCTATGAAATGGCGGACGGCAGCATACAATTCGTCCGCGACGGCAACGGCAACAGGGTTCCGGTACAGGGCGAGGCCCCTCAGGTACGCATCAACCCTACCACTGGCAACTGGGAGATCTCCGTTGACGGAGGCCTCACATGGGAAGACACCGGCATGCCTTCCAGCGGCGGAGCCGGGGATTCGCTGATCAGCGATGTCGCCGAGGACGAGTACTATGTATACATCATACTCAGGGACGGCACAGAGCTCGTAATACCTAAGACTGTCGAAATGAACTTCGAATTCGGAACGGACGAAGAGGTGCTCGCATTCACTGCCGGCGAAACCAAAGAGCTCGGATATGTGATGAGCGGCGCTGCGGACTATACGATTTCGAAACCTTCAGGCTGGAAAGTGTCTCTCGATGCCGAAAAACTTGAAATCACCGCTCCTGTGGCTGAAAACACATTCGCCGAGAAGGAAGGCGTGATCAGCGTGATACTCGTATCTGCCAACGGAGCCAGCTTCCTGGCGGAGTTGAATGTGAAAGTCGAAGACGGCGGCATCGTGCCTCCTGCTCCGTCGGGAGATCCGGAGATAGGCGACTTCTACTATGCTGACGGCACCTGGTCGTCCGAACTCGACGCTTCCAAAGAAGTGATCGGAATCGTATTCTATGTAGGCGATGCGACCGCAGATGATGCGCAACTCAAGGCCGATCATCCGCAGGCCACGCACGGACTGGCCATAGGGCTTCCTAACTTCCCGGGATACTGGCAGCAGTACTACCAGCTGTATCAAAGCGGCACCGTAGATTCATGGATACAGAGCAACCTTTCGGGATACCAGAGCATATTGTACGCCACCGAAGCCGAGATTCCTGACGCTTTCATAGGCTATCAGTGTACCAAGGCCATCATGGCATTCAATGCAGATCCGGCAAATGCCGACTATCCGGCAAGTGCGGTCCAGAGCATACAGACATACAACGAGACCAACACTATTCCGGAATTGTCCAGCGGCTGGTTCCTGCCTTCAATGAAAGAAATCAAGGTAATGCATGAGCAGAAGAGCGTCCTCGATGCTTCATTCAGCAAGCTGACCGCCGCCGGATATACCGACGCAAAAAGCCTTGACGGGACATCGTTCTATCTGTCAAGCCTCGAACAGAGCAGTTGGGCCGGATGGTCGTACGACTCATGGTTCAGTACCATTGCCCAGGTACAAAAGAGCCAATACAACCGTTACAGGACAGTCATAGCTTTCTAATCCGAAACCGACAATCAAAGTTTGATCATGAATTTTAAAAACTTACGAACAATCATCATTACAGCCGTGGCGACGATAGCCACGGCTGTAGCCGTTAACTCCTGCGTATACGACGATACGGATCTGAAGAATTCGATAAACGACCTCGATGACCGCATCGAAGCCCTGGAAGACTTCCAGGACAAAATACAGAATGAAATCGAAATGCTGCAAGACATTGTCGAAAGTCTGCAAAACAATGTGACTGTCGACGATGTTGTCTACAATGAGGACGGAAGCTATACCATCAACTTCTCGGACGGCACCAGCGTAACCATCGCCGACGGTGAAGACGGCAAGGAC
>DEPW01000050.1:5664-6055 GCA_002358965.1 Bacteroidales bacterium UBA3382 | reverse complement strand
GGAATGACGCCTCCTACCATCATCATCCGTGAAGACGGGGGCGAATATTACTGGGGTTACGAATACCCTGACGGAAGCCTCGGATACATCTATGACGAAGAGGGCAACCGCATTCCGGTACACGATGACATCCCACAGGTGAGAATCGGCGAAAACGGCAACTGGGAAATATCCACCGACGGCGGCGTCAACTGGACAGATACCGGAATGCCTTCTTCCGGCGGTAGCGGCGAGTCGATCTTCGCAGGTGTCAGCGAGGATGAGGACTTCGTATACATAACCCTCCACGACGGGACCGTGATATCGCTTCCGAAAAGCAAGGAGATGAGTTTCGATTTCGGCATCAAAGATGAAACGCTTTACTTTGAAGCGGGCGAAACGAAGAGGCTGG
>DEPW01000050.1:538-5612 GCA_002358965.1 Bacteroidales bacterium UBA3382 | reverse complement strand
AGCAGAGGACATGACAGTGCGCAAGCCGCAAGGCTGGCGTGCCGGCTTCGAAGGAAACAACCTCGTAATCACCGCCCCGGCAGCCGACAACCCTTATGCCGAAACTGAAGGAGGCATCGATGTCATCCTCGTTGCCTCGAACGGACAGAGCCTCGTATCGACGCTGAATGTAGCAATAGGCAGCGCTCCTGTCGTCACCGAACCTGCCGTAGGCGACTATTATTATTCGGACGGCACCTGGTCTTCGGAACTTGACGGGACGAAGACCGTCATCGGAGTCGTCTTCTATATCGGCGATCCGGCACAGGACGATGCCATCATGGCCGAAGACTGTCCCGACTGCACGCACGGACTGGTAATATCCCTGTACAATCAGAACACCCCATGGCAGAGCAATTACGATGCATACGGCGACAATGTGGACACTTGGGTGCAGGCTAACCTCACAGGCTATGAAAGCATGATCGCCGGCACACAGGGCACCGAGCCGGGCTCGACGATGAACGACATGCTCGGCTACCAGTTCACCAAGGCAATCGAAGCGTTCAATGCGGCTCCGGAACATGCCGACTGTCCTGTGGATGCGGTTGCCAATCTCGCCTCTTTCAGGGAGAGCAATCCTGCCCCGGCAGGCACGAGCGGCTGGTACATGCCTTCGCTGAAAGAAGCCTCGCTGATACTGACAGGAGTATATGACGGAAACATTTACGACATATCCGGCGATAAGGCGAACAAGGAGCTGCTCAACACGATATTCTCGACAATCGAAGGGGCGGACCAGCTGCAGACCGCCACATTCCTGTCGAGTTCGGAAGCAAGCCAGTATGCTCCTGAAACTGTTTCCGCCATACATCAGATAATACTTACAATGTCAGTATACAAGACAGAGAGCAACTACTACAGGTACATACTCGCATTCTGACAAGGGCGTCAGTCCTGAACAGAGTAAACAATCCGATGCCGCGCACATTCCCCAGTGCGCGGCATCGTCGTAATTCCCCGAGAGTATGCCGGCAGGCCTTGGGGCAGGCCGACTGCGGAACCCAAAGGTTGCGTCCACACCCCGGCTTAACTTACAACTTCGCAATTTACTGTAAATCAATAATTAATGATGCATGCACCAAAATTTGACTGTGGAGCAAGGGAGGTTCAGAAACCCTCGGAATCCACACTCGTAAAAAATTGTTACAGCCGCAAATCATTTTGCTTCAGTAAATAACGATACACTCGCGTTAAGTCGGGGTGTGGACGCCCGAGAGGGCATCTGCGGCCGGGAGGCCGCTGCGGAGGATTCATCGCCGGCAGGAAGGCGGCTCGCAGGAGGGTAATTCCGCGGACAATCGTTATTAATTTCCATCAAAAATCTTTGTTAAGTTAAAAATTAACACTAAATTGCACCGCAATTTGTGAAACCTTAAGTATTTTTATTAACTAAAACAATTTAATTACTACTTTCATGAAACGTTTTTCTTTATTGGCGACCCTGATCGCATTGTTTGCTTTCATCGGTTGCGAACCTGTTGACAACGGACCTGCACCGGTCCTCACCTCGACTACTGAAGGCGACATCGTAGCACTTTCAGTCGGCGGACAGTATTCTCTCACTTATGCAATCGAAAACCCTAGAGAAAACGGCAGCGTAGAGGCTACTTCAGATGCCGCATGGCTTGGCGGATGGGACTATTCGGTAGAGAACACCATTACCTTCGAGGTAGCAGCAAACGAGACGGCGCAGCCTCGCAGATCCGAAATCCTTGTGACTTACAATTATGACGGCGGAGAACCTCAGACCGTGACCGTAGTCGTAATGCAGGGAGCGGCAGGCAGCGACTACCCTATCCTCAATCTCACCAGCAAAGAGAATGTCGAAATGGGAGCCAACGGCGGCGACTTTGAAATCACTTTCGAGCTCCTTAACCCGGCTGAAGGCGGAGAGATCAAAATCAGTTCCGACGACTGGATTACTACGGCTCTGGAAGGGGAGACTTCAATAACCGCAACAGTGGCAGCCAACGACGGCGCAGCCCGTACAGGCAAAGTCACCGTATCCTACGAATATCCTGGCGACATCCCTGCTTCATTCGAAGTCAATGTAAACCAATCCGAGGCAAGCACTCTGACTTTCGAGATCGAAGTCGAGCCTTCGACAACGACAGCGGTCATCAGCGTTTACCCATCTGACAAGGAAGCGGCTTACATCGCAACCATCATCGACAATTCCTGGTATCAGGCAGGCCTTGGCGACGAGGATATCATGTTAGACCTGATAGCGCAGGTAGGCGGATACATGACAGGAGATCTGGTTGATCAGACTGTCAGCGGTATGTCTCCGGGACAGGAATATCATGTAGTCGCTTTCGGTATCGACATGAACACAAGCAGCCCATCGACCGAACTGTTCAAAAAGACTTTCAATACGACCGAAAGCCAGCCGACTGACGCATATGTAGAAGGCAGCATCACCAACTGGTGGTCTATCGACGACCTTGCAGCCTACAACCCTGGTTACGCAGGCCTTGCACAGGCAGGAGCGCCTAACAACCTTGCAGCAGTGGATCTTGAATTCAATGACGAGGCGGCAGCCGCATATTATGTGCTTTGGATCGGCGACATGTCGGATAAAAACTACGACGACCTGTTCAATGCGACCCTCGCAGAAGCTGACATCGAATATAAAGGCGGGCCTGGCACCCTCTTCTATGTGGATCTCGACGGCAGTACAAACACTCTCTGTACCATAGGTGTAGACGCTAGCGGAAATTACGGCGACATGGACATATTTACCGTAACATTCACCGAAGAGGGCAAATCCAACGATTTCGGCCTGTTCGACGAATACTACAACGCTTTGATGGGATATTCGGCAGCAGCCGAGACTCCGGCAATCCTGAAAGTCGACATGCTTTCAGTCTTCAATGCCAAAACGGCAAAGATGGTCAAAGTAAGATAGCACGCATGCGCCCGTCAAGGCGCAGACAATGCAAGGGCGGTTCCTGTTTTTACGGAGCCGCCTTTTTTTAAAAATAAGACGCAATAATTTTGTAATTTGAAAATAAAATCATAAATTGCGGTTGCGTTTGTTATGAAACGCGCACACTAACCGGCCATTAAACTTTTATGAATCGTTTTCATCATATTATAATCTTATGAAACTCATTAATAATCTGGGCCGCATTGTCGTAGGTACGATGTGCGCGGGCGCCATAATGTTGGCAGCCAACTCGTGTCAGTTCGATGACACACATCTGAAGGATTCTTTGGAGGATCTTAACGAAAGGGTCGACGCCCTCGAAGATTTCTGTGACCAGATCCAGTCGGAAATAGAGACTTTGCAGGACATCATTCAAAAGCTGCAGGAAAAGGTGACTGTCAACAATGTCGTTGACAACGGAGACGGCTATACCATCAACTTTTCCGACGGCACTTCCGTAACCATTACCGACGGTGAAGACGGCAAGGACGGACAGGACGGGCAGGACGGCGAAGACGGAATGACGCCTCCTACCATCATAGTAATGGAAGAGAACGGAGTATATTACTGGGGATACGAGTATGCCGACGGCAGCCGCGATTTCATCGAAGATGAAAACGGCGACAAGATCCCTGTAACCGGAGAGGCTCCTCAGGTACGCATCAACCCTGAAACCGGCAACTGGGAAATCTCTACCGACGGCGGTATCACATGGGAAGATACAGGCATGCCTTCGACCGGCGCAGGCACGGGCGAGTCGATCTTCGCAGGTGTTGACGAAGATGAAAACTATGTCTACCTCACTCTCCGCGACGGTACCGTAATCACTCTCCCTAAGACAAGCGAGCTTGCATTCGACTTCGGAACGAACGGCGAGACACTGTACTTCGAGCGTGGCGAAAGCAAGACTTTGACATATACATTGAGCGGAGCCACCGATGTCACCATCACCAAACCTGACGGATGGCGCGCAGCTATCGAAGAGACCGGTTTCGTCATCACGGCCCCTGCTGCCGAAAACACTTTTGCTGAAACCGAAGGCCTCGTAACGGTAATCGTAATCTCCGCCAACGGCCAGACGCTCATAGCAGAGCAGCCTGTAATCATCGGCACGGCTCCAGTAACGGATTACTTCACCATCGAAGTTCCTGAAGCCGAAATCACTGCATCTTCAGCAAGAATCTTGGCTTCATGCAACGATCCTGCAATATATTGGACATCCCAGATAATGACTCAGGACGAGTTCGACATGTATGTAGGCGACAAGGCCAACATGGAGCAGTATTTCATGGACCTGCTTGAAAATACAGCGAATTACTATGGATACTCAAGCGTAGTCGAACTCCTTCCGGACTTCCTGTATCCTGGCGACTATTTAGACGACTATACATATTCAGGTCTGTATTCGGAGACCAAATATCTCACCTACGCCGTAGGTATGGATCTCGAAGCCAACTTCACAACCGACTTCTACTGGGGACCTGAGTTCACGACTTTGGAGATGCAGGTAATCGACCTTACTTTCGACATCGTAGCGACTCCGACCACGACGGAAGTAAGCCTCGACATCTATCCTTCCGACAAGGCTGCATACTACTTCGCAACCGCCATCGATGACTTGTGGAGCTACGGATATACCGACGAAGACATCATGAACGACATCTGCTCGCAGTATAGCTTCTTGCTTCCTTATTATGCACAGACCGGCGATGTCACCGGATATGTTGTCAGCGGAATGAATCCTGGAATGGATTACTACGCAATAGCGTTCGGAGTAGATATCAATGCCTATACATTCAATTCGGCCTTGACAGTAGAGCCTTTCTCTACGCTTGAAGGCGAAGAGACCGACGCATACGCAGAGGCAAACTGCACCAATTACTGGTCGATAGCCGACCTCGAGGCATACAACCCTTCGTATGGCGCATTCCTTTCAGATCCGGCCAACCCTAACCTCGCAGCTATCGACTACACATACAACGAGACCGCAACATCCGCAGTATTCGTAATGTGGATCGGAGACGTGTCCGAAACTGCTTACGACGAGTTGTATTCAGCGACAATGTCCCAGGGAGATATAGTATACAAGGGCGATCCTGCTCC
>DEPW01000050.1:0-435 GCA_002358965.1 Bacteroidales bacterium UBA3382 | reverse complement strand
GGCAAGTCTACGGACTTTGCACTCTTCGACGAGTACTACAATGACCTTATGAGTACGGCTTCGGTTAACTCCGTAAGCGCTAAGTCCAACTTCTTGAGCCCGGTCGATATCGAAAGCATCAGGGTGATGGAAGTCAGCCTCGCACCGGAAAAGAAAAACGACATACGGAAAATAACCTCGGCGGTTTCGGAAAGATAAACGGACCGCTATCGGAAAGGCATAGATAAATGCCTGAGAATACAGAGGCCGGCTCAAAGATGGAATCTTTGCCGGCCTCTCTTATTGATATCGACATTGTAAATGAAACGAAAGATGTTTGAAATCTTCAAATACGAATATCCTGACGGCTTCCGTAAAGAAAGGATATTGGCCATATACTCAAGAGCCAAGGCATATATGAGGACATACGGCAATACGGGACAATGGACCGGAGGG
>DEPW01000120.1 GCA_002358965.1 Bacteroidales bacterium UBA3382 | reverse complement strand
CGGAGCGGACGCCGTTTTCAATCAGGATTCCGCATATCTTCCTGTCGCCTATGTATATGTCGTTAGGCCATTTGATCCTGGCGTCGAGTCCGTGCCGGTCCAGATAGTCGCACACGCCGAGCGCTGTCTTCTGCGATATGGCGAACTGTCTTTCCGCCGGGAAATCGTGGAATTCCAGGATGATCGAAAACAGGAGGTTTTTCCATGGTTCGCTGCTCCAGCCGTTTCCCCTCTGCCCCTTGCCTGCTGTCTGGTATGCGGCCGCAATAACTGTCAAGTTGTCATAAGCTTCTATGTGCCTTATGGCTTCATTGTTAGTCGAATCGATGGTTTCGAACCATTTTATGGATATGTTTCTTTTCATTGGTGCGGATTTTGTGGTATATTTGCCCCCAAATTTAATGTTTTTATAATGGATATTGCAAAAAAAGAGCTTGATACCATAGCCGGAGCGATGCTCGAAAAGAAGGCTAAAGGTGTCATTTCGTTGGATTTGAGAAAGATAGGTACTGCAATCGCGGATTTCTTCGTTATATGCAATGCCGACTCCACGACAAATGTGGCGGCGATTTGCGACAATGTGGAGAAGGAGATGGAGGAAAAGTGCGGGCGTAGCGTAGTCAGGATGCAGGGAAAGGAAAACGCATTCTGGGTGATAATGGACTATGCGGACATTGTAATCCACATCTTCCAGACACCGTATAGGGAGTTTTACCGCCTTGAAGACCTGTGGGCGGATGCTGCAAGGACCGAATATGAAGAACACGATGAATCAAATGGGAAATAACGGTATCGACAACAACAATATGCGCAATTCGAAGGGGGGCGGTCCGAATCTTCCCCGGATGCGTTTTAACTTTACCTGGATATACATAATCATCACTGTCGGCGTGATTGCCATGTGGTTTTCGAGCAAAAGCGCCAATCCTCAGAAAAAGGAGTGGGAGGATGTAAAGGAATACGCCCTCGCAGGCGATGTCGAAAAGATAGTATATATAAGGAACGATTACAGCGGCGAGGTGCAGCTCAAGGCCGACAGTCTGGAAAAGTATTCGTCAATGTTCGGGGGAAGGATTCCTAACAAGCCTCCGCACATCGTATTCATGGTTTCGGACAAATTCAATCCCGAAGAGTCATTTGAAGAGATAAACACTGTCCTTAAGGCGGACGGAAAGGCTCCGGTGAGCGTCGTCATGGAGCAGAAGCGGGATATATGGGGAGTGCTCAACTGGCTCATCTTTCCGTTGATGATACTCCTGCTGTGGTTCTTCATGTTCAGAGGCTTCAACAGGAGCGCGGGTGCCGGCGGAGGAGGCCCGGGTGGGATATTCAATGTCGGAAAATCCACCGCGAAGATGGCCGAGAAGAGTCTGATGAAGGTGACATTCAAGGATGTCGCCGGTCTTGCCGAGGCCAAAGTAGAGTTGAACGAGATAGTGGATTTCCTTAAGAATCCGAAAAAATACACCGAATTGGGCGGAAAGATTCCGAAAGGGGCCTTGCTCGTAGGCTCTCCGGGAACAGGAAAGACCCTGCTTGCGAAAGCCGTCGCAGGCGAGGCGGATGTGCCTTTCTTTTCGATGGCGGGATCGGATTTCGTGGAAATGTTCGTCGGTGTCGGCGCTTCCCGTGTAAGGGATCTGTTCAAGCAGGCCAAGGAGAAGGCCCCTTGCATCGTATTCATCGATGAAATAGACGCCATAGGCCGTGCCAGGAGCAAGAACGGAGGCTTCTCCGGGAATGACGAGAGGGAAAACACGCTTAACCAGCTGCTTACCGAGATGGACGGTTTCGGCACCAATTCGGGAGTGATCATACTTGCGGCTACCAACCGCGTGGACATCCTTGACAAGGCCCTGATGAGGGCAGGCCGTTTCGACCGCCAGATAACCGTGGACCTTCCAGAGCTTTCGGACAGGGTCGATCTTTTCAAGGTGCATACGCGCAAACTCAAACTTGCCGAAGATTTCGATCCGGATTTCTTTGCAAAGCAGACACCGGGCTTTTCCGGAGCGGACATCGCCAACATATGCAACGAGGCGGCGCTCATAGCGGCAAGGAAATCAAAGAAGTCCATCGAGAAACAGGATTTCCTGGATGCTATCGACAGGGTGGTCGGCGGGCTTGAACGGAAGAGCCTTGTGATGACTCCTGCCCAGAAAAAGGCCACGGCTTACCATGAGGCCGGACATGCGATGGTGCACTGGATGCTGCCTAAGGCGGATACCGTATTGAAAGTGACCATAATACCGCGAGGCAACTCGCTTGGCGCGACTTGGTTCCTTCCCGACGACAAGCATACCCGTTCCAAGGCCGAGCTGCTCGACGAAATGGCCACATTGGTTGCCGGCAGGGTGGGAGAGCGAGTCTTTACCGGGGAGATATCCACTGGCGCGGCTAACGACCTCGACCGTGCGACAAGCATGGCCTACAATATGATTATGGTATACGGTATGGGTGAATCCGTGCCAAACCTGTCATACTACGGGCTGATATCCAATGGCAACATAGGCACGAAGCCGTTCAGCGACAAGACTGCGGACGATATCGACCGTGAAGTGCGCACGATGGTGGACAATGCCATAAGGCGTGCAGCGGAGATACTTGACCGCGACAGGGACAAGTTTGTGAAGCTCGCGGAACTCCTGTACGACAAGGAAGTGCTTTTTGCCGAAGACATAGAAAGCATCCTCGGTCCCAAGGTGAAACCCGAAGGCTCCGATGAGCAAAAGGACTCTCCTTCGGATGCCGTTGCCGAAACGGCGGAAGCAGAAGTGTAAACCGTAATATTCCCTTTGCGAGATGAACAATACTTTGAGAAGGACTATAACCGGCGTAGGGATCGTAGGGGTAATCATGGCTTCGCTCCTTATAAGCGAGGCGGCGTTCGTCCCGGTGATGCTCTTCGCCATGCTTGCCTGTCTTCTGGAGTTTTACAGGATGACCGTCCCCGGAAAGTTCAAGGTGGCGAAATGGCTGGGGATAATGGCGGCCGTGATGCTGTTCCTGTTCACTTACCTGCACATGTCCTTCCCGTATTATGTCAGTATCAAACTGATACTTCTCGCCGTAATCCCCCTGGTCGTAATACTTGTCGCCGGCCTGTTCATACACGATGCCGATGATTTCGACAGCGTGGCCTATCTGTTCACTTCCCAAGTGTACATAGCCCTTCCGTTCGTCTCGATGAATATGCTGGTGTTTGACGATTACGGCAGTTTCAACGGACTGGTGCTGGCAGGTTTCTTCATCGTGTTGTGGGCATCCGATGTCGGAGCGTATTTGTTCGGAATGGCTTTCGGACAGAAGAACGGCCATAAGCTGTTTCCGTCGATTTCGCCGAAAAAGTCCTGGGAAGGCGTATGGGGAGGCTTGTTCATGGCTCTCGTATCGGGCGTTGCAATGAAACTGCTGGACATATTCGGCTTCCCTTGGTGGGCGGTGATTTGCCTGACTTTGATCATATTTGTGTTCAGCGTCTTCGGAGATCTGGTAGAGTCGAAGCTCAAAAGGCATTTCGGAGTGAAGGACTCCGGGAGCATCCTTCCGGGCCATGGAGGCATGCTCGACCGTTTCGACGGTGCGTTGCTCGCATTTCCGGTAGGGACGATCTTCTTGATAGTGTTTAACTTCATATAAACGATTGGCATACAAGGAGGCCCGGCATGAAAGTACACAGAGACGGTTTCGGCACTATATTGGTGAGCTATTTGGGGATTCTGGCTATCTGCATAAGTGTTATCTGCTTCGTGGATTGTCTGATTGTCAAAGTGCTGGTCGGTGTCGTGGGATTGGTGCCGCTGGCTTTCCTTCCATATTTTTTCAGAGTTCCCAAGCGCGATTGCATATGTGAGGACGGGCTGGTGACTTCGGCGGCGGACGGAGAGGTCGTGATTATCCAAAAGGTGTATGAACCCGAGTATCTGAAAAAGGATGTGATCAAGATATCCGTTTATATGGATTTCTTTAATGCCCATGTCAATTTCTATCCCCTGTCGGGCGTGGTTACATATTACAAATACCATCCGGGGAAAAACCTTCTTGCTTTCAAACCCAAGGCCTCGGAGGAAAACGAGCATACCTCCATTGCCGTAAGGTGTTTCAACGGGGAGGAAATCCTTTTCCGCCAGATAGCCGGGACTTTCGCCCGCCGCATCGTATGCTATGCGCAGGTCGGCAAGAAAGTCGAAGGCGCAAGGCAATGCGGCATCATCAAGTTCGGTTCGCGTGTCGACCTGTTCCTGCCTGCGGATTCCGAGATCTGCGTGCAGCTCGGGGACAAAGTCAAAGCCTGCGAAACCGTGATGGCTCGTCTGCAGGGCAGACGGCACGGCTGATCGCCGGTTGAGAATTACGAAGAGGGGTGACCCGGAAGGAGGAATTTCAAGGCTTGCGAATCAAGCGTAATGCAGAAATTGCCCTTTGGAGTCACCCTCTTGGCTTATTGTATGCGGCCTTCGGCAAGGTCGGTTCAGATTGTCCTGCCCGGGTACTGTTTCAGCGCTTCTTCAAGGCACTTCATTGCGGCCCTGAGGTCGGACTCCTTAAGGACATAGGCTATGCGCACTTCGTTCTTGCCCATTCCGGCAGTGGCGTAGAAGCCGGCGGCAGGAGCGACCATTACTGTCTGGCCTTCATAGCTGAAATCCTGAAG
>DEPW01000035.1 GCA_002358965.1 Bacteroidales bacterium UBA3382 | reverse complement strand
TCTGCTCTCGGCTTCTGCGTATATTTGCCTCATGAATTTGGAAAAAATGGAAAACGGGGATTTTGACCCGAGGAAGGCCTCTATTGGCAGGGATAAGGATTTCGAAGGTATGATCCGGCCGCAGGGTTTCGGGGAATTTTCCGGGCAGGACAAGATAATCGAAAATCTGAAGATTTTCGTGAAGGCTGCGAAAATGCGCGGAGAGTCCCTTGATCATCTGTTGCTTCACGGTCCTCCGGGTTTGGGGAAGACCACTTTGGCCAAGATAGTTGCCAATGAGTTGGGTGTCAACATGAAAGTCACATCAGGGCCGGTACTGGACAAACCGGGCGACCTTGCCGGACTTCTTACTTCCCTCGACCAGGGAGATGTATTGTTCATAGATGAAATACACCGCCTGTCTCCCGTAGTGGAAGAGTACCTGTATTCGGCAATGGAGGATTTCGTCATAGACATCATGATAGACAAGGGTCCGGGTGCGCGTTCCGTCAGGATAGCGCTCAATCCTTTTACGCTTGTGGGCGCCACTACCCGAAGCGGACTGCTGACATCTCCGTTAAGGGCGAGATTCGGAATCAATTTCGCTTTGGAGTATTATGATACGGAAACATTGGTCAAAATCATCAGCCGCAGTGCTTCGATTCTCGGAATAGACATCGATTACCAGGCTGCTTTCGAAATAGCCCGTCGCAGCAGGGGTACGCCGAGGATAGCCAATTCGTTACTTAGGAGGGTGAGGGATTTCGCGCAAGTCAAAGGTAACGGGGCCATCGACCTGAAGATAGCCAACTATGCGCTCGATGCTCTTAACATAGACCGCAGAGGGCTTGATGCGATCGATAACAAGATACTTCGCACCGTGATTACGAAATTCAAAGGAGGACCTGTAGGCATCAACACCATAGCCACGGCGATCGGCGAAGATCCGGGAACAGTCGAAGAAGTGTACGAACCTTTCCTGATCAAAGAAGGGTTCATAATGAGGACTCCTCGCGGAAGGGAGGTGACCGATCTGGCTTACGGCCATCTGGGCATTTCGAAATACGATACTGATGAAGGAAGTTTGTTCTGATATGGCTAATCTTTTGATAGACATAGGAAACTTGTCAGTCAAGGCAGCATGGGCGGAAGGTGCTGAATTGAAAAAATGTTATAGATATCAAGGTTACAAAGTGTCTGATTTCATTAGGAAGATATCCGCAGAAAGGAAAATCGGCACGATTGCCATAGCCGGATGCAAAGATTCGGATGCCTCTTTGAAGGAAAACCTCTACGGGCTTTCTTCCGAAATATTGTTTGTTTCCGGCAGGAAAGCATCCGTGATAGCGGCTCATCGCATGTTCGGAGACAGACCTTTGATGATTGTCGATTTCGGCTCGATGATCACAATCGATTTCGTAGACAAGGACGGAGGATATCTCGGAGGGGCGGTTTCTCCGGGATTGAGGACCAGATACAAGGCAGTAAACAGATATTCGCAGGATATCCCCTTATTTGAAAACAGTGAAGACTTCCCCGACAGAGGCTTCGATATTGCCGAATCGGTACATGCCGGTATTAATTCAGGTATAATTTTTGAAATACAGGGCTATCTGCAAAAATATCCGGAAAATTTGTGTGTTTTTACTGGGGGAGACGCATTTTATTTTGCCAGTAAAATGAAAACTCCGATATTTGTAGTTTGTAATTTGGTTTTGAACGGCCTTGCCATTATGGCCAGCCACGATATTTTGGATGAAATCGCATAGATTGTTTTATATTTTTGCAGCAATCGTGTTGCTGTTTCCTTTGCGGATGAATGCTCAGAGCGAAGATGCCTTGGGCAGTTTTTCCCCGTTTTCCATATTCGGGATTGGGGATATTTCCCAGGGAGGCTCGGCATACAACAAGATGATGGGAGGGGTAGGCATAGCCACAAGGAACAACAGGCATATCAATTTCATGAATCCTGCCGCTATTTCTGCCAGGGACACATTGGCCTTCATGGCCGATTTCGGAGTCGAGCAGAAGAATTCTTACTTTCGCGACGGCCAGTCCAAGACCCTCTTCAATACCTTCAACATGTACGATTTCGTACTTTCGTTCCCTATATACAGAAGTTCTGCGATAGCCATAGGAATCAAGCCGTTCAGTGATTTAGGCTACAATTTTTCCAAGCGCGAGACGGACGATTCCATATTGGCCGAAGTAGGGGATGCCAGGTACGGATATTACGGCGAAGGAAGCATTTATTCGCTTTTCCTTTCGGGAGCCGTCACATTTTGGGACAGGCTCTCCATAGGGGCCGAGCTTACATATTATTTCGGCAATCTCGAACGACATTCGACAATAGATTACGACAACCCTTCTTACCGATCGTGGGATGTAGGTACGCAGCACCACATGTATGGGATCTCGGGTAAGTTCGGAATACAGTACCAGCAAAGGTTTTCCGGAGACTATTCGCTGATAGCCGGAGCCACTTACAGGATGGGAACAAAGATGAAAGGCAACAAGACCCGTTTCGCTTATGCCAATGCCTCCTCCACCGTCGATACTGTCAGGAACGATCTTACTCATCCTACCTACAGGATTGCGGACGAGATAGGGGTGGGGGTGTCTTTCGGAAAGGCCGACAAATGGTCCGTCGAAGTGGATTATACCCGTTCGGACTGGCGGAACACAGGCATAGACGGTATGACGCTTTTCAACAACGACATATTCGGCAGTACCGTTTCCAATTCGTTCAGGGCAGGATTCGAAATAGTTCCGAACAGGTACGACATACGATATTACATGCGGAGAGTCGCATATAGGGGAGGTGTATATTACAACCAGTCCTATTATACCATGAACGGACACAATGTAGGCGAAATAGGTATCAGTCTCGGAGTAACGCTTCCGGTGTTCCGCTTTTACAACGGCGTGAACCTGGGTGTGGATTTCGGTCAGAGGGGAGGTTTCGGCGGCGTGACGATGAGAGAGAGGTATTTCAGGTTCGTCATAGGCTTCAGTCTTCATGACATATGGTTCCAAAGGCCGAGGTATCAGTAGAATGCAATCGATATGAAAATATAAAAAACAAACTATGATGATTAAAAAATTTTTCTTGACAATCTTTTTTGCAGCTATGGCAGCTGTAGCTGCAAACGCACAGGGCAAATTCGGCCCGGACAGCGCAGAATGCGTTAGGTACTTGCAGTTCTACAAGCAGTATTATGACATGAAGGTGATGGAAGAGGCTATTCCGAGATGGAGGAAGGCATACGAGCTTTGCCCGCCTACTGCCAGCCAGAACATGTTGCTCGACGGTCAGA
Organism: Bacteroidales bacterium UBA3382; assembly: GCA_002358965.1. Classification (GTDB taxonomy): domain Bacteria; phylum Bacteroidota; class Bacteroidia; order Bacteroidales; family UBA932; genus Merdivivens. The sequence goes on along the minus strand of DEPW01000035.1, from coordinate 13,799 downwards.
AGATAATGAGGTCCCTCATTAAGGAAAATTCGAAAAATTCCATTTACAAGGCCGCCCTTATCGACACTCTCATGAACCTTCACGATCTGCGTATTGCCAATTATCCAAAATACGCGACCACTGCAAGGAACAACAAGTCCCTTGACATGATTACTTTTGTGACGGACAAGAACCAGCTTTACAATACGCTCCTTGAAAACATGCGTTTTACCAAAGAGAACACCAACAGTGTGATTTATGTCCGTCTTATGGATGCCACGAATACGCTGTACAACCAGGGTACCCTGATGGCAGAAGATGTGTTGGGCGTATTCGGTGAAATAACCGCAAATATCGAGAAGGCCATCGAAATCGCCAAAAGTCAGAACAAATCTACCGCTACGCTTGAAAAGGTGATGACCGATGTCGAAGGTCTCTTCATACTCAGCAATGTGGCTAACTGCGAAAGCCTTATCGAACTCTTCACTCCGAGATTCGAAGCTACTCCGGATGACAAGTCGCTCGTTTCCAATATCATCCTGATGATGTCCTCTGCGGAAAACTGTACTGACAACGATTTGTTCTTCAGGGCCGCACAGTCTTTGGACAAACTCGAACCTACCCACACTTCGGCCCACTTCCTGTTTGCAATCTATTCGTCGCACAATGAAAACGATCTTGCATTGCAGTATTTGCAGGAAGCTATCGACAGGCCTGATTCCGACAGTCATACAGATGCGCAATACTATCTTGAAATGGCTACCGTATGCTACAATCTCAACCAGAATGTCAAAGCCGTGAATTCGGCCAAGAAGGCAATCGAACTCGATTCTTCGTTATCCGGCAAGGCATACATGATCATAGCAAATGTTTGGGCTTCACTCGAATGTCCTGGTAATGAAATCGAAGAGCGTTCTCCGCTTTGGGTAGCCGTTGATTATCTTATCAAAGCGAAGAGGACCGATGCATCGCTTGCCGAAACTGTCGATCCGCTTATCGCCCGATATTCGCAGTACTTCCCTGATCAGGCCGAAGCATTCATGTTCGATGTCCTCGATGGCGATTCTTACACGGTTTCATGCGGCGGACTTACTGAGACAACAAAAGTGCGTACTCAAAAATAATCGTTTTGGATAAAAAATCTGATAGAAATATGATATGTGCGGTAGCAGTCGTGATTACGGCTGCTATCGTTCTATATTCTTGTAAAAGCGAGTTAGGGGAGGCCGAGAAAATAGATTTGAACGAATCCCCAATGCAAGTGGTAGAAGGTATTTTTCATATCCAGTCCCAAAACGGTGTCATGCAGTTGAGGGTGGAGGCTGAAAAGATGGAGAGATATTCGAAGGATTCGCTCTCTTACGAAATCTTTCCCGACGGTTTCAATGTGTTCGTATATAACGAAGAAGGCCTGTTGGAGACGGAAATAACATCGCTCAAGGCCCGTCATGTCGATTCCAAAGCGGACGGAGAGAGCTGGGCGGCATACGGAGATGTCGTGGTCAAGAACATCCTGAAAGGCGAGAGGCTTGAAACCGATACGCTTTATTGGGACCGGGACAATGAAAGGATATTCACTGACTGTTATGTCCGCATGTATTCTCCGAGCGGGTTCATGCAAGGTTACGGCATAGAGTCCGATCAGCGTGCAAGACATTCGAAAATCCTGCATCCTTTCGACAATTTCTTTATCGTAAATAGCGATTCTACCAAAACTTATGTCGATTCGGTCAACTTTATTGGTCCATTGTTATAAAAAATTACTATCTTCGCAGTCTTAAATTTGGCTTGGAAAATTAAAAAACTAAAAATATTTCTAACATGGCGGTTATTGAAAAAATTCGCGTTAAATTGGGTGTGTTGATCACCGTACTTATTGCCGTTGCGTTGTTGTCTTTCATCATTGATCCGACGACATTCCAATGGGCTATTTCTTCAATGTCATCGAAAAACGATGTGGGCGAGATTGATGGTAAGGGAATCGATTATCGCGATTTCCAGGGAAGGGTCGATTATTATACGGCCATCACCCAGATGACCACCGGTTCTTCTTCCGTAACCGAAGAGCAGAATACTGCTATACAGAACATGGCATGGCAGTGGTATATCGACCAGCTCCTTTTCATCGAAAACGCTCAGAAGGCAGGTATCTTTGTTTCAGAGGACGAGTTGCTGGACCTGACCATAGGCGATATGGTTTCGCCGTTGATATCGGGGAACAGGGTATTTGCGGACGAATACGGTAATTTTTCAGCACAGAGGGTAAAGGATTTCGTCAGCCAAATATCAGCGGATCAGAGCGGCAACCTTAAGCTCTACTGGGATTATCTCCAGAATGTGATACTTGACCAGCAATATTACAACAAGTACTACTCTCTCTTCACTGCATCCGACTATATCAATCCTCTGATGCTTGCAAATGCGATCGAAGAGAACAATGTTACTTCGAATGTCGATTTCGTAATGGTGCCTTTCGGGATTGCCGATTCTTCCGTAACCGTAACCGATTCGGAAATCAGCCATTACTACAACTCGCACAAGAAAGACTACGAGCAGAATGCGTCAAGGGATTTGGACTATGTCGTATTCGAGGTCGTGCCTTCTGAAGATGACATCAACTTTGCAAACGAGGCAATCCAGGAAGTCTATCCCGAATTCGCCGTTACCGACAACATGAGGAATTTCATGATGAGGAATTCAGACGAGCAGTTCAATCCTTATTATTATGAGGAAGGGGAACTTGCTTCGATTTCACAGATATTCGACGACTATGCTTTCGGCGATAACGCAGGCAAGGGGACTTCGGAAATCGTCTCTGTCGATAACAGGTTCATGGCCGCAAGGGTCGTAGATTCCAGGATGATGTCGGATTCGGCATATGTACAGCACATATTGCTCCAGGGTGACGATGCAGCCCTTGCCGACAGCCTGCTGGCGGTGATCTCTTCCGGCAGGAATACCATGTCGAATGTAGCTCTTGCGTATTCGGCCGATCAGAGTTCGAACGCCCAGGAACGCGGCGACATAGGTTGGATGACGCAGTATATGATGATACCTGGTTTCGAAAGCGTGCTTTATGCCCAGACAGGCAAGCCTTTCATACTTGAAACGGATTTCGGCACTCATATCGTCAATGTCAAGGAGCGCACCCAGGCCAAGCTTAAAAAGCAGGTAGCCATCCTTGTAAAGGAAGCCGTAGCAAGCAAAGAGACTTTCAACAGCTTCTATGCAAAGGCTAACGAGATAGCTACGAAGAGCGAAGGCAACTACGAACTCTTTAAGCAGGCCTGCCAGGACATGCAGTTGTTCCCGTTGTCGGCAAAGAGGGTGGAAGAGTCTTCGCGCCAGTTGGGAAATTATCAGAATACCAAGGAAGTGACGCGTTGGGCTTTCGATGCGAAGGTCGGCGAAGTATCTCCTATCATAACCGTGGATAACGAATACTTCTTCATCGCGGCCCTGACAGGCATTCATAAGGAAGGTGTCGCTCCGCTCGAGGATGTGCGTCCTTCGATAGAGATGATCCTCAAGAACCGTAAGGTTGCTGATAACAGGACTGCGGAAGTAGCGCAGAAGATAGCCGGCTGTACGACAATGGAGGCTGTCTCCCAGGCTTTGGGCACTACGGTAAGTTCCCGTGACGGCATAGCATTCTCGTCAGTATCACGCCAGCAAGGATTCGATCCGGCATTCATCGGGGCCGTATCCGGAGCTCAGGAAGGTGTGATAACCGGTCCTGTCAAAGGTAACCTGGGAGTGTATGTTTTCATCGTGAAGAGCCGCGAAACAGGAGCCTTCTATACCGAGGACGATGCACGCTCCAGGGAAGAGATGATGGCCCAGTATACCCTTAACACTATCCTTCCTGTAATGATGGAAGAGGCAGATGTCAAGGACAACAGGGCGAGATTCTATTAGGATTCAGACATTAACTGATAATGCAAAGGCCGGGGACGATTTGTCGACCCCGGCCTTTTGTCATGCGCTTTCTTTCGCGTTACCACAGGAAATTGTTGAACGGATAGCGTCCGGCGTGTATTTCGGCTACCATTTTATATAGATCGTTCTTGAGTTTGTCAATGCCGATTTTTTCTTTGGCCGAAATGAATATGCACGGAGTGTGGTCTTTGCCTATCCAGAGTTTTTTGAATTCGTCCAATGTGAGATTTTCCTGTTTTTTAGGTTCTAACGAAAACTCATCGTACTCTTCGTATCTGTATTGGTCTATTTTGTTGAATACTACGAAAACAGGCTTGTCAATGGCGTTTATCTCCTTCAGGGTTTCCTCTACGACATGTATCTGCTCTTCGAAGTTAGGGTGGGAGATGTCGACTACATGCATGAGTATGTCCGCTTCCCGTACTTCGTCCAAAGTGCTTTTGAACGATTCGACGAGCTGTGTCGGCAGTTTCCTGATGAAGCCGACAGTGTCGCTTAACAGGAACGGGACATTTTCAATGACGACCTTCCTGACAGTGGTGTCAAGGGTCGCGAAAAGCTTGTTTTCTGCAAATACGTCGCTTTTGGCCAGCAGGTTCATTATTGTGCTTTTGCCTACATTTGTGTAGCCTACGAGCGATATCCTGACCAATGAGCCTCTGTTACCCCTTTGCGATGCCATTTGGCGGTCGATCTTCTTGAGCTGTTCCTTTAGTTTGGAAATCTTTTCAAGGATGATGCGGCGGTCTGTCTCTATCTGGCTTTCTCCCGGGCCTCTCATTCCTATTCCTCCTCTCTGCCTTTCAAGGTGTGTCCACATCCTCGTCAGTCTCGGGAGCAGGTACTGGTATTGTGCAAGCTCTACCTGCGTCTTGGCGTAGGCTGTCTTGGCTCTTTGTGCGAATATGTCCAGTATGAGGTTTGTCCTGTCGAGTATCCTGCATTGGAGTTCCTTTTCGAGGTTCCTCAGTTGTGACGGCGTCAGTTCGTCGTCGAAGATTACGAGATCTATGCTGTTTTCTTCGATATATGCCTTTATTTCGGCCAATTTGCCGCTTCCTATATATGTCCTGCTGTTAGCTCTTTCAAGCTTCTGTATGAAGCGTTTTTCCCCTTTTGCTCCTGCTGTCTCGGCAAGGAACTCGAGTTCGTCGAGATACTCTTTGGTCTTCCTTGGGTCGTCCCCTTGCTTCATTACTGCTACGAAAACTGTCCTGTCCATTTGATTCATATATGAAAAAGGGCCGCGTATCAAGGCGACCCTTCAGGATTATCTCTTGTTTGCTTTTACCTGAGTTGGAATGTTACAGGGAACTGGTACTGACACTTGACAGCTATATCCTGCTGGCGGCCCGGGGACCATTTAGGCGAACTTTTAACTACTCGTACAGCCTCGTCGTCGAGCGATTTGTCCACGCCCCTGAGTACCTTTACATTGATGAGATTGCCGTCCTTGTCGACCTCGAAATAGAGTATCACGGTTCCCGAAATGCCGTTTTCAAGCGCAATCTCAGGGTAAACAAGGCGTTGCTGCACCCATTTCGAGAAGTCGTTTGCAGTACCACCCTGGAAGGAAGGCTCGACTTCAACGGATTTGTATGGAAGAGCCTCTTCTATGATTTCCTCTTCTTCGACTTCAGCTACATAGTCCATCACTTCGACGCCCATGTCGGCAATGTCTTCAGTGTTGATGATGATGTCTTCTACCTGGATTTCGTCGCTGACGATATCGATTTCATCCGACAGCTGTGGAATCTTAGGCATGTCAGGCTTTGGCGGAGGCGTCTCCTGTGTAATAGGAATGATTTCTTCTTCTACAGGGATGTAGACTTCTTCTTCCAGTGTGCTTACCGCTTTTTCAGTAGTCTTGTATTCGAAAGCGAACAGGACTACTGCAAGCGCGACAACGAGACCTATTTCGGTGAAAAGGGCCTTCTTAGTCTCCAAGTTTGCCTTTGGTGATTTTTTCAGTTCCATATCTTAAATACCTTATTTTCAAATTTGGCCGTAAAAGTAGTAATTATTTATCTTTTTTCACAAAAAAAATTCATTTTGTTGTAGTTTTGTGTCGAATTTCAAACGAAAAGACGATGATTTCTTATTTTTCCGAAGACATTGACTTCAACTTGAAGAACAAAAGGCTTAACAACAGATGGCTTAACCTTGTCGCAGAGAGCGAAATCAAGAGGGTAGGGGACATTTCGGTTATATTCTGTTCGGACGGTTATTTGCTCGACATTAATAAAAGATACCTGCGGCATGACTATTTTACCGATATAATTACCTTTGATTACACTGAAGGCGACAGGCTTTCAGGCGACCTCTTCATAAGTGTCGATACCGTCAGGGCAAACGCCGAAGAGTACGGTTCGGATTTCGAGCAAGAGCTCTGCCGGGTAATGGTGCATGGAGTGCTGCATCTGATAGGTTATGATGACCATACTCCTGATGATATTGCCCTGATGCGAAGCAAGGAGGACTATTACCTTTCATTGCGAGAGTTGTTGTAATGTATTGATAGTTAGTAATATATGTTTGTATTGAGTAAATATGACATAATCGTGGTCGGCGCCGGGCATGCAGGTTGCGAGGCTGCTTTGGCAGCGGCTAATCTCGGTTCGAAGGTGTTGCTTGTCACGATGGATCTCACAAAGATAGCCTCCATGTCCTGCAACCCTGCAATCGGCGGTATAGCCAAAGGGCAGATAGTCCGGGAGATAGACGCCCTCGGAGGCTACATGGGCGTAGTCACCGATGCCTCTACATTGCAGTTCCGGATGCTGAACAGGTCGAAAGGGCCGGCTATGTGGAGTCCAAGGGCTCAATGCGACAAAACCCTCTATACCGCCCTATGGCGAAAGAAGATTGAAAGTCACTGTAACATAGACCTTTACCAGGATTCAGCGGTCTCCCTGATGCTCTCACAATCAAAAATCACGGGGGTATCTACGGCTACAGGCGCTGTGTTCGAATCTCAGGCGGTTGTCCTGACGGCGGGTACCTTCCTGAATGGCCGGCTTTTCATCGGCGATGTCTCTTTCGAAGGAGGCAGGATGGGGGATAAGGCATCGTATTTCCTGACAGAGCAGCTTTCCTCTTTTGGAATCCGTACTGCAAGAATGAAGACCGGCACCCCTCCGCGTATCGACATATCTTCAGTCGATACGGCATTGCTTGTCAGACAAGCGGGCGATGCCGCTCCCGAACGCTTTTCATATCTTCCGGGGACTTCCCCGGTATTGTCCGGCAGGCCTCAGATGAACTGTTACATCTTGCATACTAACGAGCGTGTACATGAAATCCTCCGTTCGGGTTTCGAACGCTCGCCGCTGTTTTCCGGAAAGATAACCGGTATAGGTCCGAGGTATTGTCCGAGCATCGAAGACAAGCTGCGTACCTTCGCCGACAAGACCTCTCATCAGCTGTTTCTCGAACCCGAGGGCGCGGATACAAATGAATATTATCTGCAAGGCTTTTCCTCTTCGCTTCCTATCGATGTCCAGATTCCTGCAATGCGTATGATCCAGGGTCTTGAGCACGCAAAGATATATCGTCCGGCTTATGCCGTCGAATATGACTTTTTTGATCCGACCCAGTTAAATGCCACTTTGGAGTCACGCCTCATGCCGAATCTCTATCTCGCCGGTCAGGTTAACGGTACGACAGGGTATGAAGAAGCCGCAGCACAGGGACTCATTGCCGGTATCAATGCGCATTTGAAGATCAATTCCCGTGAGCCTTTCATCCTGCGTCGTGACAACTCCTATATAGGCGTGCTTATAGACGACCTGATAACTAAAGGCGTCGATGAACCATACAGGATGTTTACTTCGCGTGCCGAATACCGAATACTTTTAAGACAGGACAACGCTGATTTACGACTCACCCCTCTTGGATACAAAATCGGGCTCGTTTCACAGGAGCGCTATGATCATTTCCGGAAAAAGTACGGCCATATAAGTACGCTCGAAGACTTTTGTCGTAATCAGTATATAAAGTCCGAAACCCTGAATCCTTATTTCGAGTCTGTCGGTTCTGCGCCTGTCAATGGGCGAAAGACCATTGCTGATGCCCTTTCACGCCCCCAGGCATCCCTCGAAGGGCTTTTGAAGATTGTTCCACGTGGAACATTGGCGTTTTTGGACGATGTGGATTCCGCAATGAGGAAGGAAATCGTGGAGGCCGTGGAAATAAACGAAAAATATAAAGGCTACATAGAACGGGAGAGGCGGATTGCTGAAAAAATCTCCCGTCTGGAGGATTTGGAAATCCCGGAAAATTTCGATTATTCGCGCATATCCTCACTTTCAATCGAGTGCCGTCAGAAATTGGAACGATATCGTCCGCGTACCATAGCCCAGGCTTCACGGATTTCAGGTGTGTCGCCGGCGGACATTTCGGTGTTGCTGGTTTATTTCGGCAGGTAGCGGCAATAAAAAAGACTGTGGCCGAATATGAGGGCCACAGCCTTTTTCTGCTATGATTTCGGATTAGAGAAGTGCTTTGTATGCTTCTGCATCCAAAAGTCCTTCAACTTCTGCAGGGTTGGACATTTCGACTTTGACAATCCAGCCTTTTCCGTAAGGATCCTGGTTTACAAGCTGTGGCGCTCCTTCAAGCTCTTTGTTGAATTCGACAACCTTTCCGGATACCGGCATGAATACATCGGCTACGGTCTTTACGGCTTCGATGGCTCCGAGGCTCTCTCCTTCTGCGAGGTCTTCGCCTTCGGTCTGAACATCTACGAAAACTATTTCGCCGAGTTCGCCCTGTGCATAGTCGGTAATTCCGATAGTTGCGATGTTACCGTTGACACTGACCCATTCGTGGTCTTTTGTGAATTTCAGATTTTCAGGAATGTTCATAATTTTTAATTTTATTTGTTGTTAATGTATGTCTTGCGTAGGCGCTGCAAAGATAGGTAAAAATTGCTTTTCACAATCGTTTAAGAGCGAATTTAATCAATTCTTCTATGGATGCTCCCGGATGCTCTTTTTCTATGGCATTTAGGGCTTTTGTCACATTGGCTTTGCTAAAGCCGAGCATGACAAGGGCGGTGGTGGCTTCTTCGATTATTTCCGACCCCGGTTTGGTGTTGATGATCCCGCTGTCTGCTCCGCCTTTGACTATCTTGTCCTTGAGTTCGAGTATGAGCCTTTGTGCTGTTTTTAGACCTATTCCCTTGATACTCTTGATCTTATTAACATCCGAAGCGATGATTGCATCGCGGATTTCATCACTCGTCATCGAGGATAGCATCATCCTTGCAGTCCCGGCGCCGATTCCGGATACGCTGATGAGCAACCTGAACAATGCCCTTTCGTCTTTAGTGGCAAAACCATAGTAAAGTTCCTCATCCTCACGAAGATAGTGATGGATATAAAGTGTCGCTGCGGCTTTGTTGTCCTGTAATGCGGAGAAGCTTTGCAATGATATCAGTATGCTGTAGCCGATTCCTCCGGTTTCGATTACGGCCTCTGTCGGGGTCAGTTCCACAAGCTCGCCTTTGATATAATCAATCATAGTCCTGTCAGCATCTTGGTTAATCATGCAAAATTATGGTTTTTCTTACTAATTAGGACAAAAAAGTAATTAGTTTTGTAAATTTGCAACTTCGTTATCCGGAAGTTCCGGTTAAAACAGTTGGCTATATGTTCGATGTAGATAAGATTAGGGCTGATTTTCCCGCTTTGCAGGAGACTGTGTACGGAAGGCCGTTGGTGTATTTTGACAACGCGGCTACTTCCCAGAAGCCCTATGCCGTCATAAGACAGGCCGAAAGGCTTCTGAAGGAATGCAATGCCAACATACACAGGGGAGTGCATCGTTGGGCCGAAGATGCTACCATGGTATATGAGCAGGCACGCGAGTCAGTGAGGGATTTCATCGGGGCCGCTTCCAAAGAGGAGATTGTCTTCACTTCCGGTGCGACCGCAGGAATCAATCTTGTCGCATCTTCGTTTTGCGAAAGGTTCGTTTCAAAAGGGGACATAATCCTCGTATCCGCCGCGGAACATCATTCCAACATAGTTTCATGGCAGCTTGCGGCAATGCGCAAAGGGGCTGCGCTGAGGGTCATTCCCGTCTGTGACGACGGGACCTTGGATCTTTCCGCTTTGGACAGACTGCTCGACGGGCCTGTACGCATAGTCGCGGTGACGCACATCTCCAATGTGCTCGGTGTAGTGAATCCTGTGGAGGAGATAATCCGGGCGGCGCACGAAAGGAACATACCGGTTCTGATTGACGGGGCGCAGGGAATAGTCCATCGCAAGCCAGACGTAAGGCGGATGGATTGCGATTTCTATGTGTTTTCCGGACATAAGGCCTATGCCCTTACCGGGACAGGCGTCGTATACGGGAAGCGCTGTTTGCTTGAGGAGATGCCTCCGTATATGGGAGGAGGGGAAATGGTCGGCAGGGTTACTTTCGGGCATACGACTTATGCTCCGCTGCCTTTGAAATTCGAGGCGGGTACTCCCAATTTTACCGGACAGTCGACTTTTACTCCGGCATTGGAGTATGCTGCGAAAATGTGTTCGCAGGAAGCTTCCCGGTATGTAGACGGTCTGACTGCCTACATGTACGAAAGACTTGTGTCCGATCCGAGGATCAGGCTTTTCGGGTCAGTGGAATCAGGCAGGATACCGCTGTTTTCATTCGTTACCGAAGGCATACATCACGAAGACCTGGCTCTCGTTTTGGACAAGATGGGCATAGCGGTGCGTTCGGGACAGCTTTGCGCCGAACCGCTGATGGATCGTTTCGGCGTTACCGGCATGCTGCGTGTTTCGCTTTTGCCTTACAATACGAAAGAAGAGGTGGACTTTTTCATGGAATCTCTTGACAAGGCCATCAAGATGTTGGGTTGATAAAAACGAGCAAGGATATGTCAGAACAATCAATACAGACTGAAAGGCAGATAGTCGAAGAGTTCGGCTATTTTGACGAATGGCTGGACAAATACGAATATTTGATAGAGCTTGGAAAATCTCTGCCCCCCATGGACGAGGGAGCGAAGACCGATGACAAACTGATAAAAGGCTGCCAGTCGCGCGTCTGGCTGGATTACAGGCTTGAAGACGGGAAGCTGTACTTTACTGCCGACAGCGATGCCATCATCACCAAAGGCATCATCTCGTTACTTGTCAAGGTCTGTTCCGGTGAAAGACCCGATGACATTGCCGTGTACGATTTCGGTTTCATCGGCCAGATAGGATTGAAGGACAATCTATCTCCTACGAGGTCGAACGGCCTGGTATCGATGATAGCTCGTATGAAACAAATTGCGGCGGAATACTCTTCCGTGCCTAAAGGAGAATGAAAATGAATCTTGAAAGGGACATAGTAAGGGCCCTGAGGCAGGTTTACGATCCGGACATACCGGTGAATGTATACGATCTCGGGCTCATTTACGAAATCAAAGTCGATGAAGATCACAATGTATATGTCAAGATGACTCTGACTTCTCCGACATGCCCGATTGCCGACACCATCATATCGGAGGTGGAGTCGGCCGTAAGGGATGTACCCGGAGTCGTCGATGTGAAGATAGACCTCGTGTTCGAGCCGCAATGGGGAAAGGAAATGATGACCGACGAGGCTCTTTCGGAACTCGGTCTGCTGTAACTTTCATTTGCGATGGGGAACATGTTTGTCGGTGATGCATACAATCCGGTTGTCTTCCTTCTCGGCAGCAATTCAGGCGACAGGAAGGGCTACCTGTTGCGCGCTTGCGACATGCTCGAGAAAGAAATATATTATTCCGCGCTGATAGAGCAGCAATGGGCCAGGATGGTGCCTTTCGACCAGGGAATCCATGTAGACCGCCCTAAAGTGTGGAAATCCGGAATATACGAGTATCCTGCCTGGCCGGAAGGTTCGCAGCTGGAACCTTTCCTGAATATGGCCGCCGTATTCTTAAGCGATAAGTCTCCGCAGGAGCTGCTTACAATCGTCAAGAATATCGAGCAGAGTCTCGGAAGGGACCTGAACCTTCCTCTGTATGATGACGGCGGAAAGAGGATTTACCGCCCGCGCACGATAGACATAGACATTATTTTCTATGGGGGGCTCATATACAAGAGCGATGATCTTACGATTCCGCACCCCCTGTACAGGCAGCGCCTTTTCGTGCTCGAACCTATTGCCGAGGCAGTTCCCGAATACATAGATCCCGTTACGGGCAAATCTGTAAGGCAGCTGTTGAACGAATTAAAATAATTTTTTTTCAGATATGACACAGGAAGAACTTTTTAAGAAACTCGTCGCTCACTGCAAGGAATACGGATTCATTTTCCCTTCGAGCGAAATTTACGACGGACTCGGGGCCGTTTATGACTACGGGCAGAACGGCGTCGAGCTGAAAAACAACATAAAGCGCTACTGGTGGGATTTCATGGTCAAACTCCATGAAAATATCGTCGGAATCGATGCCGCTATCTTCATGCATCCCAAGACATGGGAGGCATCCGGCCACCTGAGCGCGTTCAACGATCCTCTTATCGACAACAAGGATTCCAAAAAGAGATACCGTGCCGATGTGCTTGTCGAGGATTATATAGGAAAATTGGAAGAAAAAATCGCCAAGGACATCGAGAAGGGCCGCAAGAAATTCGGCGATGCTTTCAACGAGGAGCAGTTCCGTGCAACCAATCCGAATGTGCTCCGTAACCAGGGGAAGATCGACAGCGTCCGCTCGCGTCTGACCGAAGCCCTGAATGCCAACGATCTGGAAGCTCTCCGTCAGCTCATAATCGACTGTGAGATAGTATGCCCGGTATCAGGTACCAAGAACTGGACCGAAGTGCGTCAGTTCAATCTCATGTTTTCGACCCAGATAGGCTCCGTCGCCGAAGGCGCAAGTACCATCTATCTCCGTCCGGAAACGGCCCAGGGCATTTTTGTCAATTTCCTTAATGTGTATAAGACCGGCCGTATGAAACTTCCGTTCGGAATAGCCCAGATAGGCAAGGCTTTCCGCAATGAGATCGTCGCACGCCAGTTCATATTCCGTATGAGGGAGTTCGAACAGATGGAGATGCAGTTCTTCGTGCGCCCGGGCGAGGAGATGAAGTGGTTCAACTACTGGAAGGAAATGCGCATGAAATGGCATCGCGCCCTCGGGTTCGGTGATGACAATTACAGGTTCCACGATCATGAAAAACTCGCCCACTACGCCAATGCCGCTACCGATATAGAGTTCAACTTCCCGTTCGGCTTCAAGGAGGTGGAAGGAGTGCATTCGCGTACGGACTTCGATCTGGGCAACCACCAGCGCGTATCCGGCAAGAAGCTCCAGTATTTCGATCCCGAGACCAACGAAAGCTATGTGCCTTATGTAGTTGAGACTTCCATAGGTGTGGATCGTATGGTGCTGCAAGTGCTCTCTGCCGCATATTGCGAAGAGCAGTTGGAAAACGGAGAGATGCGCGATGTGCTACGCATTCCTGCAGCCCTCGCTCCGGTCAAGGCCGCCATACTCCCGCTTATCAAGAAAGACGGACTTCCTGAACTGGCCCAGAAAATCGTCGATGAACTCAAATACGACTTCAATGTCGTTTACGACGAAAAGGACTCGATCGGCAAGAGGTATCGCCGTCAGGACGCCATAGGAACCCCGCTGTGCATCACTGTTGACCACGACAGCCTCCAGGACGGTTGCGTTACGGTCCGTTACAGAGACAGTATGCGTCAGGACAGGGTTCCGGTTTCCGAAGTACGCGCCTTGGTCGAGAAAGAAGCCGGTTTCAGGGAGTTGTACAAGAAGATAGGGCTGTAGGCTGGGTAAATCCGCCCCGGTCGGCGGGGTATCGTCTGCGGCCGCCTGCCGGCCTTGTAGTGCGTTCCGGAGGGGGCGAGCGTGCCTACATGGGGGATGT
>DEPW01000077.1:2275-3675 GCA_002358965.1 Bacteroidales bacterium UBA3382 | reverse complement strand
CTGCCATTATCCTATGATCATCATTCCTGAAATGTTCGATAAGACTGCCATAACCGTGGACAAGATCGTTGCCCTTTCGATTTCCTCTATCGTCAAAAGGAAGATACTCGGCATCGGATACGGGGCAGTAATGATTTCAGAGGGCGTCTTCCACGAGCTCGATACTGCGGAGCTCGAAGCCCGGGGGATAAGGTTTTCATACGACGAACACGGACATCCCGAACTCGGCAAAGTATCCAAGGCAGTGCTTTTCAACGATATCATCGAGAAGGAACTGAAGGCGATGGGGCTCAAAGTCAAGACCCGTCCTGTCGAAATAGGTTACGATGTCAGGTGCAACGACCCTGTGGCATACGACCTCACATACTGTTCGCAGCTTGGCATGGGCGTATGGTCGCTCTATTCCGAAGGCGAAACCGGCTGCATGGTGTATGTCGACGCCTCGGGCAGGGTTTCCCCGTTGTATCTGAAAGATCTCCAGGACTCTACTGGCAAGATACCTCCCCGGAAGGTCGATATTTCGTGCGGTCTGGCGACAAGTTTCTATGAAAACATCGCCCAGTACATCTGCCCCGAAGATTACGAGGCCGCCCGAAAATACATCTCCGATCCGGAAAAGTACGATTTCCGCAAAATCCTCGGCCGGTAACCGGCTATTCCGGGAAAATGGGAAAAAGGCTCATATACCAGATGCTTCCGAGGTATTTCGGCAACCTGTCCGCATCATGTGTGCCGGGAGGCGGCATTGACGAGAACGGTTGCGGAAAACTCGCATTCATAACCGACGAAGTCCTGTCGTCGCTGCGTGACAGACTGAAGGTGACCGATATCTGGTATACCGGCATATTGGATCATGCGACGACGGTTCCCTTCGAGGGGAAACCGTCGTCTTCCATTGCCGTCGTCAAAGGCAAGGCCGGTTCCCCTTATGCGATAAGGGATTATTACGATATCTCGCCGACACTTGCCCTCGACCCTTCGCAGAGGATGGAAGAGTTCGTTCAACTCATCGCTCGCACTCATCGTGCCGGCCTGCGTGCCATAATCGATTTCGTTCCCAACCATGTGGCACGCGAATACCGCGAAAGCCCTCACCGGGGGGCTGGCGCGCTGGGGAGCGGGGACGACCCTTCTTCGGCAGTGTCCGAAATGAACGATTTCCTGTATCTCCCGGGACAGAGGCTGCACCTTCCCGAAGGCATAGCGGGGCGGGATGAGTACGAAGAGTTTCCGGCCAAGGTGACGGGCAACGATTGTTACAGTGCATATCCGTCCATGAACGATTGGTACGACACGGTCAAGGTCAATTATGGGGCCTGCCACAACGCCACATGGGACAAAATGGCCGAAATCGTAGGCTTCTGGGCGTCCAAAGGCGTGGACGGCTTCCGCTGCGACAT
>DEPW01000077.1:1812-2201 GCA_002358965.1 Bacteroidales bacterium UBA3382 | reverse complement strand
TCAAGGCCGAATACGGAGAGGGTCTGTGCTTCATAGCCGAAGTATACGACATGAACCGTTACAGAGAGTATTCGGATGCCGGTTTCGATCTGCTTTACGACAAGTCGGGACTTTACGACACTTTGCGCGGCATCGTTGCCGACGGCGGTCCTGCCGGCGGAATCACCCGTAACTGGCAGTCGCTCGGAGATTTGCAGCCGAAGATGCTGAATTTTCTTGAAAACCACGACGAACAGAGGCTTGCGTCCGACTTTTTCTGCGGCAACGCACGCAAATCCTTTGCGGCATTGTATGTGTCGTTGCTGTTCGGCCCGGGTTCTTTCATGGTCTATTCGGGACAGGAATACGGCGAACGCGGGATGGACGAAGAGGGGTTCAGCGGCCGTGAC
>DEPW01000077.1:0-1727 GCA_002358965.1 Bacteroidales bacterium UBA3382 | reverse complement strand
TCGGCAGGTATGTTTCGCTCCTTGGCTCGATGGCTTCGAGCGCCGCGCTTTCGGACGGAGACACATTCGATCTGTGTTACGCCAATTACGGCAATCCCGGCTTCGACCCTCGGAGGCATTTCGCCTTTTTGAAACATGCCCCGGGAGAGATGAAGCTCGTTGTCGCCAATTTTTCAGACACGGATGCCCTGCTTTCCGTAAGGATACCTCGGCATGCGTTCGAATATCTGTCCGTTCCCCAGACTCCGGGACTCAACAGCCGGGTGCCTGTGCAGATAAAGGCCGGTGCGTGGGACGGGGCCATCCTCGATTTAGGGCCTTCGGCTATCTCCGTCTGAATTCCGAACAGATTACGGCCGTCGCGACGGCGACATTCAGGGATTCGGCACCGCATTTTCCGAAAGGGGGGATGAGCAGCCTCCTGTCCGCGAATGCAGCTGTTTCGGCCGTTATCCCGTCGGCTTCGGACCCCATGACTACAAGTGCCGGCCCGTGCAGCGACAAGTCTGCGGAATAGATGTTTTCACCCTCAAGAAAAGTCCCGAATACCGGTATCCCCTCCTGTTTCAGCAGGCTGCACAATGCGCTTATATCCGTATACAGGAATTTTACTCTGAATATGGCTCCCATGCTTGCCTGTACTGTTTTCGGATTGTATATGTCCACGCTCCCCCCGGATGCGAATACGGCCTCTATGCCGAACCAGTCGGCTATCCTGAGGATAGTCCCGGCGTTTCCCGGGTCGCGGATTCCGTCAAGGGCCAGGAACAGCGGAGGGAGGATTCCGGAGGGAGTCCCTTTGATGACTCTCAAGGCTTCGTCGGCCGTGGCCCTGCCTCTGCCCTGCGGCATTTTCACTACGGCGAGCGCCGGCGACGGAGTGGCCAGACATGTAATCCTCGACATGGCCTCTTCGCCGATTTCGTCTTTGTAATATGCAGCCTCCACTTCGAGCCCGGATCTCAGGGCTTCGGCAACCAGTTTTTCCCCTTCGCAGATGAACAGCCCGGTTTCGTCGCGGAATTTCTTCTGCGAAAGGGCCTTGATGCGTTTTATCTCGTTTTTCGACAAAGTCATGGCCGGATGTTATTAGGAATATCTGCAAAAATAATCTATTTTTGCATAATTTGTAGTTTAATCATCAGCCTGTCCCGATGAAAAGGATGCGCCTTCGTGCAATTTGGGCGGCCGTGCCGCTGCTTGTACTGCTCGCGATATCGTGCAGTACCACGCGCGTGCTGCCCGAGGGTACATACCGGCTGGCCAGGAACACTGTCGAAATCAAAGGCGGCAAAGATGCGAAAGGGGATTTGAGCGTATCGGATATCGAGCAGTATATCAAACAGTCGCCTAACAAATATTTCATGTTCGGGTGGAATCCGTTCCTGTATATCTACAACTGGAGTAACGGAAAAGACGACGGCTGGGACAGGTTCGTCAAGAAGATAGGGGTGGCGCCGGTGCAGTTCGACCCGTCGCTTGTCGGGAGCAGCAAGGAGAACATCGAATCCCATCTTCGGTATCTTGGTTATTACGGCTCCTCTGTCAAGGATACGGTGACATACAAAAAGCGCAGGGCCAAAGTGAAATACGAGGTCTATCCGGGCAAGAGGTTCCCGATAAAGTCCATAAGCTATGACATCGGGGATTCGCTCATGCGCTCGATAGCGCTTGCCGATTCGGCCAATTCCCTTATCGGCAGGGGGGACTATCTAATCGAATCCGTG
>DEPW01000025.1 GCA_002358965.1 Bacteroidales bacterium UBA3382 | reverse complement strand
GCCGTCGCGATGTGCTGGGCTCCGACCTCGATTCTCTCGAAACTTTCGCCAGGGAGAGCTTTTATTTCCACGAACCTGACGAAGAAGTGTTCGTCTGCGTGCAGGAGTAATGGACTCCGGGACTTGCTATATGCCAGTGTAGTTCGCAGGGCTTATCGAACGCAGTTCCTCTTTTATCCTTTCTTCCACATCGAGGCTGTCGATGAACCGCGATATGCTTTCCTTTGAAATGTGTTCTCCGGTTCTTGTCAGCGCTTTGAGGGCTTCGTAAGGGTTAGGGTAGGCTTCCCTTCTCAGGACGGTCTGTATGGCTTCGGCGACTACCGCCCAATTGTTGTCGAGATCGCGTTCTATGGCTTCGCGGTTAAGCAGCAGTTTTCCGAGCCCCTTGAGCAGCGATTCGAAGGCGATCAGGGAATGCCCTACCGGGACTCCGATGTTCCTCAGTACGGTAGAGTCTGTAAGGTCGCGTTGCAGCCTTGATACAGGCAATTTCATAGACAGGTGCGTGAAGATCGCGTCTGCCATCCCGAGGTTGCCTTCCGCATTTTCGAAATCGATAGGGTTCACCTTGTGCGGCATTGCCGAAGAACCGACTTCTCCCTTGACTATCCGCTGACGGAAATATTCCATCGAGATATATGTCCAGATGTCCCTGCAAAGGTCGATCAGCACGGTGTTGAACCTCCTGAAAGCATCGAAGATCGCCGCCAGATTGTCGTAGTGCTCGATTTGCGTCGTAGGGAAGGATCTCTTTAGCCCGAGGCTTGCCACGAAACCGTCTGCGAATGATTTCCAGTCTTTGTCAGGGAACGCTGCCTTGTGCGCGTTCATGTTTCCGGTCGCCCCTCCGAATTTCGCCGGAACCGGGACGGACTCCAGCTGGGCTTTCTGCTCTTTGAGTCTTGCCGTGAATACGGCGATTTCTTTTCCCAGGCGTGTAGGGGAAGCTGGCTGGCCGTGGGTGCGTGCCAGCATAGGGATGTCTTTCCATTCTTCCGCCATTGCTTCGAGCCTGTGTATGATTTCGTCCATTTTAGGATATATGGTCTCTTCCAACGCCTCTTTGAGAGACAGGGGAGTCGCCGTGTTGTTTATATCCTGCGATGTCAGGCCGAAATGCACGAACTCGGCATAATGCCCGAGCCCCATTTCCCTGAAACGCTCTTTTATGAAATATTCTACCGCCTTGACATCGTGGTTGGTCGTTTTCTCGATGTTCTTGATGCTCTCGGCGTCTTCGAGGGAAAATTCCCGGTATATCTTCTTAAGTCTGTCGCTGTCCCCGATTCCTTCGAGCTGTCTGATCCCGAAATGTGACAAGGCTATGAAATATTCGATTTCGACCCTTACCCTGTTGCGTATGAGGGCGAATTCGCTGAAATACTCCCTCAGCGATGCTGTCTTGGGCGCGTATCTGCCGTCAATAGGGGATACGGCCGTCAATGGATTCAATGTCATCATGATGATCTGTTGTTTTGCAAACCGCTAAATTACTAAAAAATCATGAAATCCTCTCTTGTGAGGACTGCCTGTTGCAGTAAAGTTGTTCGTATATCGTCCTGCATTGCACTGCCTGCGCGACATCGTGCACCCTCAGGATGTCCGCCCCCCGTATCATCGCTTCGAGATGCACTGCCTGTGTGGCGGGCAACGCCTCTTCGGGAGTGATGCCGAGAAGCTTGTAAATCATGCTTTTCCGCGATACTCCTACGAGTATCTTCTTTCCTAACGCGGATTTCAGCCTGTCCGTTTCGTGCAGCAGGACATAGTTCTGGCCGACGGTTTTCGCGAAGCCGAACCCCGGGTCTATGATGCATTCCCTGATTCCTGCGGCTTCGGCCCTTGGCAGGAAATCCTTGAAAAACCGTATTACCTCTCCGGTCACATCGCCTGCATAGTCGCACCTTCCTGCCATGTCGGCCGGCGTTCCTCTCATGTGCATGGCCACATATCCAAGTCCGAGACTCCCTACGGTATCCAGCATTTTCGGGTCTGCAGCTCCGGCCGAAATGTCGTTCACGAGGAATCCCCCTATCTGCTCATAAGCCATGGCGACTATTTCAGCGCGGAATGTGTCGATGGATAGGGGCATCCCCGGAAACTCCTTCCTGATGGCGGTTATCGCCGGCTTCAGCCTTTCCCATTCCGTCCTGGCATCCGCACTTTCGGAACCCGGTCTGGTCGAGCAGCCTCCGATGTCCAAAATGTCAGCTCCCTCTTCTGTCAGCTTTGCGGCCCGTCCGACAGCTTCTTGCGGGCTGTGGCACCGGCTTTCGGGAAAATAGGAGTCGTCGGTGACATTAATGATGCCCATGACCTTGATATTTCTTTCCATTATTTTTAATTTTGCGTGTTTTAAAAGTGCAAAAATATATTTTTTTCAAACATGTTGATTGTCATAGAAGGTCTTGACGGGTCCGGCAAGTCCACCCAGGTGCGCAGACTCAAGGAGTTCATCCTGGACAGAGGCCGCCGGCTCGAGTATATACATTTTCCGCGTTTCGACACCCCTCTGTACGGTGATCTGCTGGCCAGGTTCCTGCGCGGAGAGCTCGGTTCGATAAACGATGTCCATCCCAGGCTTGTGGCATTGCTGTTCGCGCAGGACAGGTATGCGGCCGCACCTCTCATAAGGGAAGCTCTGGGACAGGGCAGGACAGTGCTGCTTGACCGCTATGTCTATTCCAATATAGCTTTCCAGTGTGCCAAACTTGACACCAGGCAGGAGCGCGATGAGCTGAGGGACTGGATATTCGACATGGAATACCGTTTCTTCGGGATCCCGGTTCCGGATGTGAACATCTTCCTCGATGTGCCGGTCTCCTTCGTTTCTGAAAGATTGGGTAACTCCCGCAAAGGGAGCGACCGCGACTATCTCGAAGGCAAGAGCGATATCCATGAAGCCGACATGGGATTCCAGAGGAAAGTAAGGGAGGTCTATATGGAACAATGCGCGCTTGACGGCAGTTTCGTGCGCGTAGACTGTTCTTCCGAATCGGGGGGCATGCTCCCTCCTGATGAGGTCTTCTCGAAAATAGTTTCGGTCCTGTCCGGAAAATCCTTCTGACCATGCGCAGGTTAGCCATCTTCTGTTCCTATGTCCTCGGCCTTGCATTCATGGCGTCGGGCTTTCTGAAACTCATGGATCCCATAGGTACCGGTTTCATAGTCGAAGAGTATTTCAAGTTCATGCACCTGGAGTTCCTCGGCGGAGCGTCGCTCGTTGCGGGAATAGCGGTTTCGGCTGCGGAGTTCATCCTCGGAGGCATGGCCCTGGTCCGTTACAGGATGCGGTTTACATCCCTGGCCATCCTGACAATGATGGGATTGTACCTGATACTGACACTGTTCCTGGCCATATTCGATCCTCCGATGGACTGCGGCTGTTTCGGCGAGGCGGTGCATCTTACGCATCTCGAGACCCTTGTCAAGAATATTGTCTTGTCATTGCTTTGCATTCCTGTCTTCCTCAGGCGGGGGGAGATAGGCTATACTTGCCGCAAATGGCATGTTGCGTACAGGCTGGCCATTGTCGGCGTCTTTGCGGTTATCGTCCCTTCGTTGTCACTGGCATACAGGCCATTTATAGATTTTACCGATTATAAACCGTCGGCGGTGCTTTCGGAAGGGACCGTTTCGGAAGCCGACTACTCTTCCGCGATGAAGTTCATTTATGAGAAGGACGGACGGCGGAGTTCGTTCACTCTTGACGATCTCCCGGACTCTACCTGGGCATATGTCGAGACCGTGACCGAGCCCTTGCAGCCTGAAGGCGACGACGGTGTGCTCCTTTCGTTGAGGGATGAGGACGGGCAATATCTTTCGGGCATGTTCGAAAACGAGAATACCATGCTTGTTTCGGTATATGAGCCTTCCGATTTCGACATGGACGACTGGCTCCGTGTCAGGATGTTCTGTAACGGAGCCGTGGAGTCAGGCATGGCTGTGATAGTCGCTCTTGCTGCAGACGAAGCCCAGGGTGCCGCTGTCTCGGGCATGCTCGGTTATCCTGTATATTACGGCGATTACAAGACGCTCATCACCCTGAACCGTTCCAACGGAGGGTTCACATATGTGTCCAACCAGTCTTTCCCGGTGGTGATTGAAAAGTGGGCCTATCCAATGATGGACAGGATATCCCCTTCGGAAATATCGTCCGAAGATCCGGATATGATGTTAATGAACGCGACGGTGCGCCGGAACTCGTTCATGCGCATCGTCGCGTTGGCATATTTCGTTTTGGTGATGGTCTGATATCAGAGCGTGCGTTTTACTTCGACTATCTGGTATGCCTCTATTACGTCTGCGACTTTTACATCGTTGTACCCGTTGATGTTAAGACCGCAATCGTATCCTGCCACCACTTCCTTGACATCGTCTTTGAAGCGTTTGAGCGAGCCGAGTTCTCCGGTGTATACGACGATACCGTCGCGGATTACGCGTACTTTCGCCGTTCTGGTGAGTTTCCCTTCCTTGACCATGCAGCCGGCGATGGTGCCGACTTTCGATATCTTGAAGATCTCCCTGACTTCGGCGGTCGCTGTTACCTCTTCCTTCTCCACAGGGGCCAGCATGCCTTCTATACCGCTCTTGATTTCGTTTATGGCGTCATAGATGACAGAGTAAAGCCTGATTTCGATCTCCTCCTTTTCCGCAAGTTTCCTCGCATTGGCCGAAGGACGCACCTGGAAGCCTATGATGATGGCGTTTGAAGCCGCGGCAAGCAATACATCCGATTCCGAAATCTGTCCTACCGCCTTGTGTATCACATTGACACGGACTTCTTCGGTGGAGAGTTTGAGCAATGAATCCGAGAGTGCCTCGATCGATCCGTCGACATCTCCTTTGACAATGATGTTCAGTTCCTTGAAGTTTCCGATGGCTATGCGGCGGCCGATTTCTTCCAAAGTGATGTGCTTTTGTGTCTTTATGCCCTGGATGCGCAGGAGCTGTTCCCTCTTGTTGGCGATTTCCCGCGCTTCCTTTTCGTCTTCCATCACATTGAAGGTTTCGCCTGCGGTCGGAGCCCCGTTGAGTCCGAGTACCGATACAGGAGTGGACGGGCCGGCCGATTGTACTTTCTGCCCCCTTTCGTTGAACATCGCTTTTACCCTTCCGGTGTAGCTTCCGCTCAGCATGATGTCTCCGACATGCAGCGTGCCTCCCTGTACGAGGATGGTGGCAAGGTAACCGCGCCCTTTGTCAAGCGAGGATTCGATGATGGTTCCTACGGCCTTTTTGTCAGGGTTGGCCTTCAGGTCGAGCAACTCTGCCTCGAGGAGCACTTTGTCGAGCAGTTTGTCGACATTGATGCCTTTCTTGGCGGATATTTCCTGGCACTGGTATTTTCCACCCCAGTCTTCGACGAGTATGTTCATGTTTGCGAGCTGCTCCCTGATCTTGTCGGGGTGCGCTCCCGGTTTGTCGATCTTGTTAATGGCGAATATCATCGGGACGCCTGCCGCCTGTGCGTGATTTATTGCCTCGATAGTCTGCGGCATTATGGCATCGTCGGCGGCAATGATGATGATTGCAAGGTCGGTTATCTTCGCTCCGCGGGCACGCATTGCCGTGAAGGCTTCGTGACCGGGGGTGTCGAGGAAAGTGATCCTCCTTCCGTCAGGCAGCTCGACATTGTATGCTCCGATATGCTGGGTGATGCCTCCGGCCTCGCCGGCGATGACATTGGATTTCCTTATATAGTCGAGCAGTGATGTCTTGCCGTGGTCGACATGTCCCATGACCGTGATGATAGGAGGGCGCGGGACGAGGTCTTCATCCTTGTCTTTCTCCTGTTCGATGGCCTGATTGACTTCTGCTGTCACGAACTCTATTTCATAACCGAATTCTTCGGCGACGAGCACAAGGGCTTCAGCATCCAGCCTTTGGTTGATGGATACCATCAGTCCGAGATTCATGCAGGCTTCGATTACCTTGGTCACAGGGACGTTCATCAGCGTGGCGAGGTCGTTTACCGTTACGAATTCCGTGACTTTCAGGATTCTGCTCTCCATCTCCGTCCTTTCGATTTCGGCCTGCATCTTCTGGGATGCCTGTTCGCGCTTTTCTTTGCGGTGCTTGGAGCCTTTCGTCTTGCCTTTGTTTTCGGTCATCTTGGCGTAGGTCTCCTTGATTTGCTTCTGGATAGCGTCCTCGTCGATTTCGATTTTGGCAATCGGGGCAGGTTTGAACTTGTCGCCCTTCTTCTTGGCGGAAGCGCCCTGTCCGGCAGGACGGTTTGAGCCCTTTGCCTGTTGCTGGTTGCGTTTTACATTTTCGCCTTCTTTGTTTATATCGACTTTCTGGCTTACGGGACCGGCGCTTTTGCGGATTCTTTCGCGTTTTGATTTGTTCTTTCCTTTCTTGTCCGATTTCTTTTCGAACTGCGAAAGGTCGATCTTGTCGATGATGATAGGGCCGCGAAGGCGTTCCACTTCGCTTTTGATGCCGGTAAGGTTGGTCGTGCTGCTGTTTTCGCTCACTTGTTTTTCTTCGGTTTTTTCAATGGTTGTGTCTTGTTCCGCTATTGCCGGTGCAGGCTGCGCGTGGCTTTCCTGTACAGGGTCTGCGGCTATGGCTGCCTGTGCTCCGGTCTGGGACTTTTCTTCCGCTTTCTTTTCCGGCAGCTCGGTCTTTTCGGGCTCCTGCCTGTTTTCTCCGCTTTCCGACGGTCTTTCCTCGGCTCTTTCAGCTGCATGTACGGTCTGAACCGGCATTTCCTCCTGTTTCGCTGCCGGTGAATGTTGCCTTTTCACATTGCCGTTTTCGTCGAGTTCCACTTTGCCGATTATTTTCAGACTCCCGGTCGTCTTTTCTTTGCTGTGGCCGCTGTCGGAAACATCGGAATCCGTTTTCCGAACCTCTTCTTTGACAGGGATTGCAGAGCTGTTGCTTTTGTTTTCGATAATCGATGTGCGTACCATCAGGGTCTCTTCCTCGCTCTCCTCAGGCTCGTTCAAGGTGTCCTTTTTGACCTTGTCGGTTATCTCCTTGATCTTGGTCGCTACCTTTTTGGATTGCTCCTTGTTGTCGTAATCTCCTTTGAATGCGCTTTCAATCAATGGAATGGCTTCTGCCGGCACCAGTGAATTAGGTGTCTGGTCGAATTCAAAGCCCTTGCTCTTGAGGAATTCGACGAGGGTCTGAAACCCGATGTTGTATTTTTTTAGGATTTTACTAGCTCTTACATCTCCTTGTTCAGCCATATTTTCCTCCCGATATTAAATTAATCTTCAAATTCTTTCTTGAGTATGTCCTGTACCTCTTCGACTGTCTCGGTTTCGAGGTCGGCCCTGCGCGCTATTTCGTCTACCGGCAATGCCAGCACGCTTTTGGCCGTGTCGCATCCGATGCCTTTCAAAGCGTCGATTACCCAAGGGTCGATTTCGTCCTCGAATTCGGTAAGCAGCACGTCTTCTTCCACTTCCTGGGCTGCGGTTTCTGAAGCGTCGAGCTCTCTGAATATTTCGATTTCCTTGTCTACGAGCATGTTTGCAAGTTTGATGTTGCACCCTCCCTTGCCGATGGCAAGCGATATTTCGCTCGGTTTGAGGAATACGTTTATATGCCCTGGGATTTCGCTTGGCTTGATCGACGAAATCTTTGCCGGACTCAATGCCCTCTGGATGAGCAGATGGAGATTGTTGGTCCAGTTGATGATGTCGATGTTCTCGTTCCTCAGTTCCCTGACGATGCCGTGGATCCTCGAGCCTTTCACGCCTACGCATGCACCTACCGGATCTATGCGGTCGTCGTATGATTCTACTGCCACTTTGGCCCTTTCTCCAGGTATCCTCACCACTTTCTTGATGGTTATCAGTCCGTCCGCTATTTCAGGCACTTCCTGTTCGAAGAGCCTTTCAAGGAAGAGTTCGGATGTCCTCGACAGCGTGATGAGAGGCGAGTTGCCTTTCATCTCCACGCTCTTTATGATTGCCTTGATGGAATCTCCTTTCTTGAAGAAGTCGCTCGGAATCTGTTCGCTCTTGGGCAGTATCAGTTCATTGTCGTCGTCATCGAGTACGAGGATTTCCTTTTTCCACGCCTGGTATACTTCCCCGACGATTATCTGGCCTATCTTTTCGGTGTATTTCGTGAAGAGCTGGCCTTTCTCTATGTCCATGATCCTTCCGGCGAGGTTCTGCCTGATGTTGAGGATTCCCCTTCTTCCGAAGCTGGAGAGGCTTACAGGTACCACATAGTCCTCGCCAAGCTCGTATGAATCATCGATTTTGGAAACTTCCTCAAGGGAAATCTGGGTGTTGGGGTCTTCTACCTTGTCGACTATTACCCTGTTCCACCATATTTCGCAATCGCCCTTGTCTATGTTGATGATGATGTCGAAATTGTCGGCCGAACCGTAAGTCTTTGCCAACTGTGTGCGGAAAACATCTTCCAGCACGCTCATCATAGAGGACCTGTCAATCCCTTTAGTCTCTTTGAATTCCGCAAATGCGCTCTTAAGATCTATTGTTTCCATTTAAAAATCATTCAAATGTTATATGGTATTTTACTGAATTTACTGTATCGAATCCGAATCTCTCGGAAACCTGCATGCGGACTTTGCGCTTTTTGCCTTCTACGCTTTCAAGCCTCTCGTACTCGAGGACGATTCCTTCCCCGTCCGCACCGGCAAGCCTGCCTGTCAGTTTCTTCCCTCCCTTGAGCTGCACTTCGACCATGCTCCCGAGGGCCTTCGCGTACTGTCCGGGCACTTTGAACGGGGAGTCGAGTCCTGCGGAACCCACGGTAAGTTCGAAATCTTCCTTGTCGCGGTCGAAACTCCCTTCGATGGCTTCGCTCAACCTTATGCAGTCATCGATGGAGACGCTGCCCTCGGACGATTCGACAGTCACATCTATTTCGTTGTCTTTGCTTACCGATATGCCGACAAGGAACAGTCTTCCGTTGCCTTCCAGCGCTTTTTCGACGCATGTCCTTATGTCTTCTTTGCTAATCATTTCCAAGAGCCTCCGGCGTATTTTACAAACAGGTATGTCCTTACAAAATTCAAGGGGACAATCTCTGTCCCCTTAATTCCAACTTCACGGCTGCAAAGATAGATGTTTTTAATGTAATCTCCAAATTCTTTGTATCTTTGCCCGATAAATATGGAAATATGGAATATTCAGCAAAAGAAATAGCGACATACCTGAACGGCGACATAGAGGGAGATCCTGATGTGAAGGTCACAGGCTTTGCCCGTATCGAGGCCGGCAAGAAAGGCACTCTGTGCTTCTTCGCCAATCCCAAGTACGAGCATTACCTGTACGGGAACAAGGCCGACATAATGATAATCAACCGCGATTACGAACTTAAGGAGCCGCTCGGCATGACTGTCATCCGCGTCGACAACGCTTATAGCGCCATAGCCTCGTTGCTGGAGTATGTCTCATCCAAGAAGAAGAAATACCGCAGGCATCGCGGCTGGTTCGTGCGCCGTTTCTTCTCAACGAAGATAGGAAAGCGCGTGTCGCTCGGGGATTTTTCGTATATTGGCCGCCGTTCCGCGATAGGGGACTGCACGATAGTATATCCGCAGGCATACATAGGCGACGATGTGACCATAGGCAGGCATTGCGTCATTTATTCAGGTGTCAGGATATACCCCGGAACGGTGATCGGCGACAACTGCATCATCCATGCCAACGCTGTCATCGGAAGCGACGGCTTCGGATATTCGCATGAAGAGGACGGCACATACAAAAAGATCGAACATACCGGCAATGTCATAATCGAGGACGATGTAGAGATCGGGGCCAACTCTACCGTCGACCGCTCCACCCTCGGCTCTACTATAATACATAAAGGAGTAAAGATTGACAATCTTTGCCAGGTAGCGCACAATGTCGAGGTCGGGGAAAATACCGTGATGTGCGCGATGAGTGCGATAGCAGGCTCTTCGAAAGTGGGAGCGAGATGCGTGCTGGGCGGTCAGTCCGGCATCTCAGGGCATATTACGATAGCGGACGGAACAAAGGTCGGAGGGCAGGCCGGAGTGATCACTACGGTAAGAAAAGAGGACCAGGCATTGCTCGGAACGCCGGCCATAGACTTCAATCAATATTACCGTGCATACGCTTTATTCAGGAAAAGTGCTGAAAAACAAAAAAAATGATTAACTTCGCGCCCCAATACATATTTGAAAACTGAAAAGAGTCATGCAAAAAAAACAGCATACCCTGAAAAGGAGCTACGAATTCGAGGGGAAGGGACTGCATACGGGGCGAGTGTCCAGGATGGTCATAAACCCGGCTCCGGAAGGGGCAGGCATTAAGTTTTGCCGCACCGACAGGGGAGGTAGCATCGTCGAGGCTTTGGCGGAGAATGTGACTTCCACTGCACGGAGCACTACGATAGAAAAGGACGGTGTGTCCGTCATAACCATAGAGCATCTGATGTCAGCCCTGTACGGGCTTGGTGTCGACAATGCTTTCATAGAGATCGACGGGGACGAAGTGCCCATACTCGACGGGAGCGCAAAGCCGTATGTGGATGCAATCGTGGCAGACGGCTTGCTCGAGCAGGACGCGCCGCTGGAATACTATGAATTGAAGGAAGAGTTGCGCGTGACGGATGAGGAAAGCGGTTCGGAAGTAGTCTTTTATCCCGCTTCGCAGACTTCGTTCGATGTCACCGTGGATTACGACTCGAAAGTGCTCGGCGTGCAGGAAGCCCACTGGGATCAGGGGATAGACTATGCAAGGGAGATAGGCAAATGCCGTACATTCGTGTTTTTCCACGAAATCGCCTTCCTTTTCAGCAAGAACCTGATCAAAGGAGGCGATGTCGACAATGCCATCGTCATAGTCGAGCATCCTGTCGTCCAGGACGAACTGGACAGGATGGCGGCCTTGTTCAAAATGCCGAGGCTGGAACGCAATCCGGACGGTTACCTGAACAATGTGGTGCTCAGGTTCCCGAACGAATGCGCCCGTCACAAGCTATTGGACCTTATGGGCGATCTCGCACTCGTGGGCAAGAGGCTGAAAGCGCGTGTGGCGGCCGTGAAGCCCGGACACAAGATCAACACGCGTGCAGCAAAAGAGATGAGAAGATTGATACTGAAATAACTTTTTTGATATAAAACATTGTACAAAATGGCGCAAAAAATACATCCTACAGCTATTGTTCATCCTGATGCCAAGATTGGCGACAATGTCGAAATAGGACCTTTCTGCTATGTCGAAAGCGATGTCGAGATTGGCGACGGATGCAAATTGTTCCCTCACGCAAATATCCTTCAATATGTGAAGATGGGTAAGAACTGCACTGTATATCCAGGCGCCGTGATCGGTGCCACTCCGCAGGATCTCAAATTCAACGGCGAAGTGACTTATGTGGAGATAGGCGACAATGTTACAATAAGGGAGTGCGCCACAATCAACAGGGGGACCAATGCCAGCGGCAAAGGTGTGACGAAGATAGGAAACAATGTGCTCATCATGTCCTATGTCCATGTGGCACACGACTGCCGGATAGGTGACAACTGTATCCTCGTGAGCTTCGTAGGCCTTGCAGGCGAGACCGATGTCGACGACTGGGCGATAGTCAGCGGAGGCACCGTAGTACACCAGTTTTCGAAAATCGGTGCGCATTCGATGGTCGGCGGCGGTTCGAGGATCAATCAGGACATCCCTCCTTATGTGCTTGCAGGCCGTATCCCTATCGCTTTCGGCGGTATCAATGTAATAGGTTTGCGCCGAAGAGGCTTCTCGAATGAAACCATCAAGATGATAAAGGACATGTACCATATCATATATTTCAGCGGCATGAACACCAGTGACGCCTGCGACCGCATAGAGTCCGACTTCCCTGTGTGCGAGGAGCGCGATGTGATACTCCGTTTCATCAGGAACTCGAAAAGGGGCATAGTCAAGCATACTACCAACGGCCCAATCGAATAGCCGGAGGATCGTACATGCCTTGCCCAGCCTTGCTTTCGACAGCCTACCTGCCTCCGGTAAGTCATTTTGCTGTCATGGCCAGGTATGGCGAAGTCAGTATCGAGGCCTGCGAGAATTTCCAGAAGCAGTCGTACCGTACCCGAGCCCGTATCCTCTCTTCTTCGGGCGTCGAAAGCCTGTCGGTGCCGGTGTCGGGCGGCAGCGGACAGAAGAGGCTGATTTCGGAAATCGAGATAGACTATAAGCGCGATTGGGTCTTGGCGCATGAAAGGGCTTTGGCTTCGTACTATGGTTCGACTCCTTTTTTCATCTACTACAAAGACGACATTTTTTCGGTCCTTGAAAGCCGTCCGCGCCATCTGTTGGAACTCAATACAAGACTCACCTCCCTGCTGCTCGAATTGCTCGGGATAAGGTGCGACATCGCTTTTACTGAAAGCTACCTTCCTGCGGAGTCTGCTGAGGTCTCGGACGGGGATGCCCGCGATTTCCGTTACATCATACATCCGAAGCTTCCCCCGGTCGGCTCTCTTCTGAAAGGAGGAAGCTATTATCAGGTATTTTCGGACAGGAACGGTTTCATTCCGGATCTTTCCGCTGTGGATCTACTTTTCAACGAGGGACCCAATGCGATTTCCTTTCTGAAATAGCCGTCTGGGAGCTGTGCACGCAAGCCGTTTGCCGCCGCCGTGTCAGAACCTGAACCCTATCGTGGCGACGAACGACATCAGGTTGTTCCGTACAATCAGTTCCGGCGACAGCACTCCGTCGATATAGTCTGCATAAGGCATGTAGTATATGTCGGGATTGTCGTTGAAGCGGAAAGCCAGGTCGGCATAGAACGAGCCTCCGCTCTTGAACCCGACTCCTGCCGAGTAGATGTAAGTGCAGTTGTTCCAGTTTTCTTTGGCGGCCTTTTCTTCCGGCGGCGTAATCAGGTTGAAGCCTCCGCGGATCGAGAAGAACGGCCCTATGTTGAATTCGAGGCCGGCCCTGAAATTGTGCGAGGTCCCGTACAATGCGGCTATGTCGCTGTTGACATATTCGAAGCCGTCGCGCGAACCGTCCCTGTTCTTGAAGCGCATCGAGCCGTAATCGACTCCTTCATAATCGAAACTTATCAGACCTACATTGCCGAAAGTATATGCAAGGCCGACATTGTATCTGAACGGCGAAGTCAGCTTGTAGGTAAAATTGCCTTCCGGAGTCCCTTCGGACTTATATCCGTATTCGGTGGAAGTGACTTCCAGGTCTTCGAACCAGCGTTCGGATATGGTCGTTCCTGTAGGAGTCTGTATGGCGGCACCTATGCGCAGCCCGGCTACGGGGGTGGCTATCACGCCGAATTTGGCATAGAAGCCTCTTCCGGAGCTTTGGAGCACATATCTGTCGTACAGTGAAACGAAGCCGGTCTGGAAATCAAGGCTGTTGATGGCATATTCGGTCATACGGCTGTCCATCGTATAGTCCATCATCACGAATCCCAGGTTTACGCCGGCGTACAGCATGTCCCAGAAATTAAAGCCGGCATTGATTATCAAATCGCTCTTGTTGCCGTATGTCCTGTATGAAATCCGTTGTCCGAGGGTCCCTCCCGTGTATATGTTGTAGCTCCCGTCCGACATCTCCTCTATGTTTTCGGTTATGCCCGCATATTCGGTATCTGGGGCGTTCCCGAAATTGGAAATGGCGCCGGTGTTCCAGCCGAGGACCGAGGACCATGGCAGTCCGGAAAAATAAGGATCTTTTTGGGTGAAATGCGAAGAGCTTATGCCCGAAGTGTTGGCTGCGAGCGCTCCGGCCCAGGAAGTGGCGGAGTTGGTCGCACTCCCGCTGAAAGCCATGTTGTAGTCCTGCGTGCGGTTGTAAACCAGGCCTATCGTCACTGATTTGAGTCCTCTCGAGCGGTGTGTGTCGAAGTTCAGCACCATTCCGAAGTTAGGCATGGTGAATTTGTTCTGCCCGTCCCTGAAATCGTTGGCCCTTCCAGCCTGAATGCTGATTCCGTCTCCGTAAATGCCGGCCCTTGTCTTTGCGAAACTTCCTCCGAACGAAAATTCCAGTTCGGAATACCGGTAGACTCCTGAACCTGCCGGGTTGATGCTTATCCCGCCGATATCCCCTCCGAGCGCCGTGAACGCGTTGCCCATCGCTATGCTTCGTGCAGTGCCGTAATAGTCTATGGAAGAGTAGCTGTATGCGTCGGCAGCTGTCTGCGCATGTCCCGCCGTCGCTGTGGCAAGTGCTGATATGATGGCCGCTGCAGCGGCTGTGATTGTGATTTTTTTCATCAGTTTATGTCTTAATAGTCAAACCTTAAAAATGCCGGTGCGGCCTTTGTTACCTCCTGCCCGAAGACCTTGTCGCTCCGCCTCCCGAAGTCGTTCTTGAAGCGCTGGACGACGACCTTGATGCGCTGCTGCCGGACGGCCTGTATGAGGAAGTGCTTCTTGACGGAGTGAAACTCTGTCTTGACGATGATGACGAAGAGCTCCTCCTGAACGCGTCCCTGCTGCTTGTCGAGGCAGGCCTTGTCGAGGAGGCCGGGGCGTATGTGCTTCGCGAAGTGCTTGAAGCCGGCCTGAAGCCGCTCGCCGATGAGCTGCGCCTGTATGGTGCGGAAACGGAAACTGCCGCTCCGGTGCGTGAAGTCCTTGTCCCCGATACCCTCGATGTGTTAGTCGATGCCGGGCCGGTGAAAGAAGCGTCTGCGGAAGGATTGCGTGTAGTCGAAGTCGTGTATTTGCTCCTTGTCACTTTGCCTACCTGGTTGAGTCCGGATGAAGACGGCGCGGCGCCGCTTGTCCGTGTCACCCTTCCGGCCGACAGCCCTTCGCCTTT
>DEPW01000063.1 GCA_002358965.1 Bacteroidales bacterium UBA3382 | reverse complement strand
TGGAACTGCACTCCGATAAAGAAAGGATGCGAAGGAATCTCGACGATCTCCACAAGTCCGGTATCAGGATTCTTTCCTGTCGCCTTCATCCCTGCAGCCTCGACCAAAGGAAGATAGTCATTGTTGAACTCATATCTGTGTCTGTGGCGCTCGGATATCATGTCCGTGCCGTATATCCTGTATGCAAGGGAATCCTTGTCGAGCTTGCAGTCATAGGCGCCGAGTCTCATTGTCCCTCCCTTTATGGTAGTGCTCTTCTGATCCTCCATCAGGTCGATTATAGGGACGGGCGTAGCGGGATTGACCTCAGTGGAAATTGCGTCCTTGAGGCCGAGGACATCCCTTGCGAACTCGACTACGCACATCTGCATTCCGAGACATATTCCGAAAAACGGTATCCCGTGTTCGCGGGCGTATCTTATCGCCGTGATCTTGCCTTCGATTCCCCGTTCGCCGAATCCGGGAGCCACGAGTACGCCGTCCATGGACGAGAGTTTCTCCTCGGCATTGGGCTCGCTTATGTATTCGCTATGGATGCAATGGACTTTAACTTTGCATTCGTTGGCAGCGCCGGCATGGATGAAAGATTCGAGAATCGACTTGTAGGCATCCTGCAGCTCCACATATTTTCCGACAAGGGCCACATTGACCGTCGCTTTCGGATTGAACAGTTTTTCGAGGAATTCGTTCCATCTGGTCAGATCCGGCTCCGGCATGTCCTTCAGGCCGAAATGCTCGAGCACTAACCTGTCAAGGCCTTCCTCCTGCATCTTCAAAGGCACCATGTATACCGAAGGCGCGTCTATCGACTCGATCACATGCCCAGGCTTCACATTGCAGAACAGCGCGACTTTGCGCCTTACATCGGCAGGCAGCTTGTGCTCGGTACGGCAGACTATGATGTCGGGATTCACGCCGTCCTGCTGCAACATCCTCACCGAATGCTGCGTAGGCTTGGTCTTCAGTTCCTTGGCGGCATCGAGATAAGGTACGAGCGTCAGATGCACGACTACGCAGTCCTCTTCAGGCAACTCCCACTGCAACTGCCTTACGGCCTCGATGAAAGGATGGGACTCCATATCGCCCACGGTACCGCCGATTTCGGTAATCACTACATCGTAATTGCCCGATTTTCCCAACAGGAGCATCCTCCTTTTGATTTCATCTATGATATGGGGGACTATCTGGACCGTCTTGCCAAGATATGCGCCCTCGCGCTCGCGGTCTATCACGGTACGATATATCTTCCCGGTAGTGACATTGTTGGCCTTAGAGGTACAGACATTGAGGAAGCGCTCGTAATGCCCCAGGTCCAAATCGGTCTCCGCACCGTCTTCGGTAACATAGCATTCGCCGTGTTCGTACGGATTGAGCGTGCCAGGGTCAATGTTGATATAAGGGTCGAACTTCTGTATGGTCACCCTCAAGCCTCTGGACTTAAGAAGCTTGGCCAATGATGCGGAAATGATTCCCTTTCCCAATGAAGATGTCACGCCTCCGGTGACGAAAACATATTTTGTATTCATATCCGTGAAAAACATTTTACATAGGGGTACAAAGATACCGAATAATTCCGAATTAAAACAGCATCCAAGATAAGAAAATATCACTATCTTTGCATGTTGATTTGACCTTAATGAGATGACTACATACAGAATCATACTGATTTCCATGATCATACTCGCCCTGATAGTCTTCGTGGCGCTGTTCCGTTTCAAGGCCGGTTACGGCTACCTTTCAAACGGGAAGTGGGGTCCGAAGATCAACAACCGCCTGGGATGGGTATTGATGGAGTCCCCAGTCTTCCTGCTGATGCTCTACATGTTCATGAACTCTCCGAGGTCGGAGTTCATCCGCGACAACCTGGTCTACTACGCAGTCAGCGCACCGTTCTTCATCCATTATTTCCAGAGATCCTTCATCTTCCCTGTGCTGATCAAGGGGAACGGGAAGATGCCGATAGCCATCATCCTCATGGGCATCATCTTCAATACCGTCAACGCATACATGCAGGGAGAATGGCTGTACTACCTTGCTCCCGAAGGACGGTATACCAATGAATGGATGAGCGACCCGAGATTCATAATCGGCACTTTGATATTCATAGCAGGCTTCTACATCAACCTCCAGTCGGACTATATCATCAGACATCTCCGCAAACCGGGCGACACCAAACACTACATACCGAAAGGGGGAATGTTCAAATATGTATGTTCGGCCAATTATTTCGGAGAACTCACCGAATGGATAGGCTTCGCAATCCTGACTTGGTCGTTCCCTGGAGTAGTGTTCGCACTGTGGACATTCGCCAACCTCGGGCCGAGAGCGAAATCCCTGGACGAAAGATACGCACAGGAATTCGGAAACGAATACACGGATCTGAAGAGAAAATACATTTTACCTCATATTTGGTAAGATAGACATCTGGAATGGAACAGGACAAACTTTTTACACCTTACAGGATCGGGCCTGTCGAATTACGCAACAGGACGATACGTTCCGCGGCATTCGAAGGGATGGCGGAACACAATTCGCCTTCAAAGACTCTGTACGACTATCACATATCAGTGGCACGGGGCGGCATAGGAATGACTACCGTGGCATACGCCGCAGTATGCAGGAGCGGACTTTCATTCGAAAGACAGTTGTGGATGAGGGAGGAAATCGTTCCTGAACTCCGCAAACTGACCGACGGAATCCACGCCGAAGGAGCCAAGGCCTCCATTCAGCTCGGCCATTGCGGCAACATGTCCCACAAGAAGATCTGCGGCTGCCGTCCTTACGGGGCAAGCAGCGGCTTCAACCTCTACTCTCCGACCCTGGTACACGGAATGGACAGGAAAGAAATCGACGAAGTCGTCAACGCATACGGACACGCCGTAGAGCTTGCCATCCAGGCAGGATTCGATGCCGTCGAAATACATGCCGGACACGGCTACCTCATATCCCAGTTCCTCTCGCCATATACCAACAAGAGGAAGGACGAATTCGGAGGCACGCTCGAAAACCGGATGAGGTTCATGAAGATGGTTATGGAAAAGGTGGTGGAGGCAGGAAAGGGCAAGGTCGCCATCTTCGTAAAGACCAACACCCGCGACGGCTTCAAAGGAGGCCTGGAAACGGACGACTGCATCACGGTGGCCAAAGAGTTGCAAAAGGCCGGCGCCGATGCGCTCGTACTATCCGGAGGTTTTGTAAGCCGCGCGCCGATGTATGTCATGAGAGGAGAATTCCCCGTAATGCCGATCATTCACTATATGCCTTGGAGCCAATGGTGGCTCAAGCTCGGAGTACTGCTGGGCGGAAAGCTCGTATCTCCTACGGTACCGTACAAAAGGCTGTTTTTCCTCGAAGATGCCAAGAAATTCAGGGCGGCTCTGCCTGATATGCCATTGGTATATGTGGGAGGGGTCAACAGCAGGAAAGACGCCGACGAAGTCATGGATGCCGGTTTCGAAATGCTGCAGATGGGACGGGCCGTGCTGAGGGATCCGGATTTCGTGAACAAGATGAAAGAAGACAGGCATGCGTGCAGCGGCTGCGAACATTCGAATTTCTGCATCGGCAGGATGTACTCTTTGGAGATGTGCTGCGAAAAGGTATGTCCGGACATTACTCCCGCACTCAAACGGAGTGTGGCAAGGACCAAAAAGAGGAATGCCCGGCGCGAAGCAAGACTTTGACAATCTGTTGGATTAGAAGGCGGGACGATCTATCGCCGCTCTGCGACTTGCAGGGCAGAGGAAAGTCCGGACAGGACAGGGCACCGTACTGTGGAAAGCACAGGTAGACGTAAGTTTACGTACAACGCAGAAGAAAACAACCGCCTTGGCATGGACGGGAAACCGCACTTGCCGCGGTAAGGGTGAGAACACAGGGGTAAGAGCCTGTGGCATTATATGGCGACATATATTGCGTGCGAACTACGGCCTGCAATGCCAAATATACTGACAATCAAGGGCTGCCCGTCCGTTGTCAGGGGGTAGGCAGCGTAGATAAATGATAGATTCAAAAACAGAATCCGGCTTACGGCCCCGCCTTCTTTTAAATATGCCGTCTCATTCTCAAATGTGCGGGATGGTACCAGCGCGGCGCACACACCCTATTCGTACAGGAACCTCTTGATGCTCTTCTTTGGCGTCTTTTCGAACTCCGTGGCCATGATCTCCGCCTTCGACAGCTTGCTGTAGGCAGGCAACGACTTGTTCACATCCGCCAGCAAGGCATCCATCGCGGCCGATACGAGAGCCTCGCTGTCAGGCACCGCCCCGGATTCATGCTTGTGCTCGGCAGCGTCTGCGATTATGGCGTCCGTATCAGGATAGACCAATGCCACGAGCCTGTTTCCCCGGGCCACCACTATGGATTCCGTCACATACCTGTGGCTATTGAGTTTGTCTTCTATTTCTTCAGGATAGATGTTCTGCCCGTTAGGGCCCAGAACCATGTTTTTGCAACGGCCTTTTATGAAGATGTTCCCGTCGGCATCCATTATGCCCATATCCCCGGTATGCAGCCATCCGTCAGGAGTGAAGGCTGCCGCAGAAGCGTCCTTGTTCTTGTAATATCCGATCATCACATTGTCGCCCCGGGTCTGGATCTCCCCTACCTCCCGGGCCGGATCGGACGAAGCTATCCTTACCTCCATACGGTCCACAGGTTTGCCGCAGGAACGGAAGGCGAACTTGGAATAATGCTCGTAGCTTATCAGCGGAGCGCACTCAGTCATACCGTAGCCTACGCAATAAGGCAGGCCGACTTTCCTCATCACTTCCTCGACCGCCTCGTTCAGAGGCGCCCCTCCGATGATGATGTACTTGACATTGCCTCCGAAAACGGACATCAGCTTGTCATATATCTTCTTGTAAATCACCGATGAGATTATCGGCAGTTTCAACGCCCCCTTCATCACCGGCTTGTTGATTATCGGGAATACGGACGAATAGAATATCTTTTCGATTATCAGAGGTACGGCTATGATCATGAACGGTTTCACATCCGCAAGGGCGTCGAGAAGTATTTTCGGCGAAGGGGTCTTTCCGAGAAAGTTCAGTTCATACCCAGCGCACACCGGGAACAGGAACTCGACCGCCATCCCGTACATGTGCGCCATCGGCAGCATCGACAGGGCCTTGTCTCCCTCTTTTCCGTAAATGTTGTCTTTGATGAAAATCACATTCGAACTTACGGCACGGTACGAGAGCATGACACCTTTCGGTGCGCTGGTAGTACCCGAAGTATAATTGATTATCGCCACTTCTTCCAGATCCCGGGACGGATACGATACCGCTTCGCTGGTAAAACCTCCGCCGAAATCCTTCCCGAAGGCCTGCGAGGCCTGCTCCGCCTTCACGGCAGCATCCGCTTCCTGCGCGGCATGAAGCAGCGAGAAATCCTTCAGACTGAACACCGCCTCGGCCTTCGTGCCTACGATGGACACCTTCTTCCACAGTTCCTCATCAATGAACAGCAACTTGCTTTCCGAATGGTCGGTAAGCTGCGCTATGCTTTCCGGATGGAAATCGTTCAGCAAAGGCACGGAAATGCATCCGAAGGCATTCACCGACAGGAAAGCCACCGCCCAATTGGAGCAATTCTTTCCGCAAATGGACACCTTGTCACCTTCGGACAGGCCGAACGCCCTGTACAGATAGTGCAGCCTCGCCATCTGCTCGGCCATCCGGCCGTATGTGTAAGACACGCCGCCGCGGTCGCGCAAGGCTCCGCAATCCCACCTTTCCTTTATCGTATTTTCAAGAAGCTGAATGTAATTTTCCATTTAAATAATATTTTGTATCTGTCATGATACGGTTTGCTAAAACAATGAAAAAAGCACGAAAGCCCAATGGGCGAACACGCCTGCGGCAAGTCCTCCGATGGTATGCGAAAGTATGGCCTTCGATGTAAGATTCCTGTATCCGAGCGAATCAAGCATCGCAGTATGGGTGCTCAGGTAGCCGCTCCAGCACATGCCCATTGCGGTAAAAACAGCTATGGCGTTGCCGTCCAGCAAGCCGGCCTCCTGGAAAGTAGGCACGAGTCCCATGGCGGCGCCCACCGCACCGAGGGCCGTGATCGGGAAGGCTACGAGTTCCGGGCTCTTGAAACCGAAGAGCCAGTCGAATATGAAATTGATTTTCTCAGCGAACCATGGAAGGAAGGCGACTCCTTCGTAAGCGGCGCCAGTATACTCCCCGGTATCCGCCGGTCCGAAAGTCAGTATCATCACCGCAGTCGAGATGACCAGCACTCCAGGTATGATCGCGAGTCCGAGCTCTACACCGGTCTTACCGCCGTCGAGTATCGCGTTCAGTGCCCTGAGGAATATGCCGCCCTCGGATTTGAACGAAATCTTCTGGCTGTCGCCGTCCGTATTGGAAACAGGCGCGTCCATTTCAGGATGCTTCTTCAATACAAGCCTCTGCATCAGCCTTGTCGAAACTATGCTTCCGACCACCGCGCCCAGCAGGCCTACGAAGGCGGGAGCCGCATAACCCCTGCCAATCATGAAGACAATCAGCACCAGACCCATTCCGAAAGCCGTCCCGAAATTGGTAAGGGAAACCAACTGGTATTTTTTGAAATAGCTGCTGAAGTTCTTGTCTTTCGCAAGTCCGATGATCGCCGGATTGTCCGACAGGAAAGTGATCACCGCACCGAGCGCGGCCACTCCCGGCAGATTGTAAAGAGGCTTCATCAACGGGCGGAGGATATTCTCAAGCAGACGGACTACTCCGAACTCGACGAGCAATTTTCCCAACGCCCCGGACAGCACCGTGATTCCCATAAGATAGAATACTGTCTCAAGCAAAAGCGAATACGAGGTGTTCATGATGGTGTTCAACATGTTCGGAAGCCCCATGACTGAGCCGATGCCTCCGAAAACCCCGATGAAAAGCACGAGGAAGATGAGCGCTTCGATACTGCGCTTTGTCGTGAATTTCATGTTTTTAAACAGATTGCGTTTCATGATTTATCGAATTGGAAAACTTTAATACGCCAACGGACACCTATATTGAAAGTATTTGGCACAGGCTTGCTGTTGTCCGAATACCAGAAGGCATGGAGACGGAGATCCTTCTTGCCCTTGATAGGGAAAAACTCGAGCCCCGCTCCGTAAATGAAATATTCCGACCCTGGAAGCACCAGCGGATCGTAAGGGGTCTCCACTCCGGCAGCCTGTCCGAGGTTCTGGTCGTAACCGCCTTTGAGGAAGATGCTGAACTTCTCGGAAAGTGCGCAGGTGACCATGCATGTCAAGGAAAAATCAGAGAAAAACCCTCTCTGCCCAGCCCCCACCGCATACCGGTTGACATAATCGACATCTACCGTGACCGGCTTGAAGGTAAAACGGTTTCCGAGGGCTATGAAATTGAGAAAATTCCCCCTCTCCCTTTCGAGCATGTTCACCGAATACAGGGTCTTGAACCAGCCCATATCTCCGGACCAGTAAAGATTGTAGGCGAACTTCCCGTCATAGGCGGCTGTACTGAACGGCGAATTGGTCACCTGGGCTTTAAGAGTGTGATTGCCCTTGTCGTTCATATACGCCAAAGACAGGCCGAGCTGGTAGCAGGTGACATTGCCGCAATACATCGAGTAGAAGTAGACATCGATCGGATTCATGTCATATTCGAAACCGCCTATCGCTATGATGTCCTTGCCGGCCGTAAGGGTCAGGTTGTCATGGAAGCGGTATTTCAGATAAAGCCAGTCCGTCGCATTGAAAAACGAGGTCGGGTTCAGGTCCTTCGTGAAGAGCCTCTGGCGATAACCGTAAGTAAGGTCGTCGGTAATCGCGCCGTCTACTACGAGAGTGATGAACTTGCCGGCAAAACCGAACTCTGCATCTTTCCCGGAAGCTGCCGGATATGCCGTGACCTGGCCGTCAAGCCTGGTATCCAAGGCGATGTTGATCTTGAAATCGAGCTTCTTCCCGTCTCTTTCATCCTCATTCGAAGCGCCGGCGGTACCTGCCGCCAAGACGATGGTCGCCACAAGGGCGAGCAACCTTACATGCATAATCCCGTTTTTACAAAATAAGGCACAAAGATAAAAAAAATACGATTATCATAAAAAAATTCCAAACAGCTTCTAAATCTTTGCCGTTTTTGATTTATTTTATAACTTGCTGCGGTTTTTCATATCAGTGTATTTTATGGTAGACATCGTGATACTTTGGGTGGACGGCGACGAGCCTGCACTGAAGGCAAAACGCGAAGCATACATGGCCGGACACGGAATCGGAACCGTAACGGACGATATCAACGGCAGCACGCGCTACTCCGACAAAGGCGAAATATATTATTGCATAGGATCCATACTGCGTTTTACCGATTTCGTCCGAAAGATATTCATCGTCACGGACAACCAGAAGCCGCCAGGCCTCGATGCCTTCCTCGCGGCTGATTTTCCCGGGAACGCAGTTCCCATCGAGATCGTGGATCACAAGGACATATTCCGCGATCACCTGCAATATCTGCCCACATTCAACTGCAACTCTATCGAAACGCTTATGTACCGGATTCCCGGATTAGGGGAAAATTTCGTGTACTTCAACGACGATGTCTTCCTGACGGCTCCCATGAAAGAGGAGGACTGGTTCATCGACGGAAAGGCCGTATGCTACGCTAACAGGTTCAGCTCGACGCTGGCACGCATCATCAAATGGCTCAAGCCGAAAAAGGACGGACACAAGCCCATAGGGCACAAGGATGTGATGCTCAATTCGGCCGAGATGGCGTCAAGCAGCCATTTCTGGTACTTTCCGCACATACCGCTGCCTGTATGCCGCAGTTGGTACGAAGAGTATTACGGCAAGCACCCGGAAGCCATCATACGCAACATAGAAGACCGCTTCCGCAGCCCGGTACAGTTCAATCCGCAGCAGCTGTTCTATATCCACGCCCAGAAGGAAGGGAGATGCCTCATCAAGAGCCCCAAGGGGCTTTCGGTCTTCTTCAAACCGGAAAACGGCAAAGGCGACGGAAGATACATGCTCAAGAAAATCGCCGAAGCCGAGTCCAGGCCGGGGCTGAAATTCGGATGCATCAGCTCTTTGGACAAAGGTTCGGAGAAAGACGCGGAGATTTTCAACGACTGGGCCTGCAAACGCATCGGACTCGCTCCTGATTTTCTTAACGAATTGAAGAAAAATGCAAAAGAGACAGACTGACAGAAGACTCTATTTCCGGGAACTCGCGGCGACGAGCGAAAAATATTTCCTTCCATACCTGTCAAGGTTCATCAAGCCGGAAAAAGGCATGGAAATACTTGAAATCGGATGCGGAGAGGGAGGGAATCTGCTTCCTTTCGCGAAACTGGGCTGCAATGTCACAGGAGTGGACCTTGCCGCAAACAAAATCGAGGACGCGACAAGGTTCTTCGCCGAAGAGCAGGCTGAAGGACTCTTCATAGCCTCGGACATATTCAAGATCACCGAGTTCGAAAACAGCTTCGATCTGATAATCTGCCACGATGTCATAGAGCATATCTCCGACAAGGAAGGATTCATGGACAACATCAGACGCTATCTCAAGCCGGAAGGGATAGTCTTCATGGCCTTTCCGGCATGGCAGATGCCGTTCGGCGGCCATCAGCAGATATGCAGGAACCGATTGCTTTCACACATGCCGTTCATACATCTGCTGCCGGCAAAAGCATATCGGACGCTGCTTGAAACCGCCGGGGAAGATGCCGGGCAAATCAGAGAATTGCTTGAAATCAAACAGACGCGCACTCCGGTCGAAGTGTTCGAAAAACTGCTGCGCAGCCACAAGGCGGAAGTACTCGACAGGCAACTGTGGCTGATCAATCCGCACTACGAAGTGAAATTCGGCCTCAGGCCGAGGAAGCTCCCGCGGACGATAGGGAAACTCCCGTGGGTGAGGAATTTCTTCAGCACATCGTGCTTTTACATCTTCAGGTTCGCTCAGGGTCTTCCGTGCGGGTTTCCTGCAACTCGAACAAATCCCTGTCCGGCCACTGTTCCACCGTCCGTGAAAGCTGGTTGAACAGCCTGCCGATGTCTTTTGAAAACATGGAACCCTTCCAAGTGCTGGAATTGGTCACAAGGATCCAGCAAAAGCCGTCAGGATAATATTTTATGAGCGCGCTCGTGCCCGACAGCGTGCCGGAACGGTACCACTCGCCGTCAGGCCTGATATCCGCCCAGCCCAAAGGGAAAGTCGACTTGTCGACATATTCCGTCATCTTCCCGACGCTTTCCCGGGAGATTATGTCGGGGACCCCGTCCCTGCCGTCGATGGAAGCCACGAAACGGGCAAGCTCCGGAACCGAGGAAATCCATCCTCCCGCCCCGAGCAGACGCTCGAAATCGCTGCCTCCGTAACATTTTTCCACCATAGTGCCGTCGAGATGGAAATCCTCCACCGGGGTAGCGTCTTTGTGCATGTAATATTTCGACTCTTCAGGGTATTTGTCCTCATAATAGTTCCGTCCGAGATACATTCCGTTGCATCCGGCCGGGGCCAGGATACTGTCTCTGACGAAAGTCTCGTAAGGCATGCCCGTCACCTTCTCTATGGCCAATGACAGGAACATATAGCCGACATTGGAATATTTTTGCCATGTCCCCGGAGCATACCCGAGACGGCGGCTGAGTATATATTGGACAAGCCGTTCAGTAGTAGGCGGAGCATCGAGATGCTCCCACCTCATGATATCCGAAGTGCAGAACATCGGATCGCCCCTGCTCAAAGTGAAACCGCCCTGATGGCGCAGCAGATGCTCGACAGTAATCTCGTAATACCTCCTGTCGGCGGCATCGAGGTAAAGCGAATCGTTCAGTATCCCGTTTTCCCCGAAGACAAGCGTATCCAGGGGCATCCTGCCGTCTTCGCTCAGTTTCATCACAGTCACGGCCGTGATCAGTTTTGAAACCGAGGCTATGCGCAAAAGATGGAAAGGCTGCATCCTTACATGCTTTTCCTTGTCCGCCCAACCGTAGCCT
The DNA here is from genome assembly GCA_002358965.1 of Bacteroidales bacterium UBA3382. Classification (GTDB taxonomy): domain Bacteria; phylum Bacteroidota; class Bacteroidia; order Bacteroidales; family UBA932; genus Merdivivens. The sequence goes on along the minus strand of DEPW01000063.1, from coordinate 9,318 downwards.
TTTGCATACAAAAGCGAATCGTTCCTCATCACGGCAAGCGAAAGCCCTTTTATGTCCCAGAACTTAATCCACGACTCTATCTTCCTGTCGAAATCCTCGAATCCGGGAAGATCCGACAACGAATTGTCCAAGGTATCGTTCAACGATATGTACGCCTGCGCGGGGCCGTCATCCAGGACAGCCGGCACCCGGGTAAGGAAAAAAACCGCGACAGCGGCAATGACGACAAGACCGGTGACGGCTATCGTCAGGACGCCTTTGAACTTCTTCGACACCATCACCTCTGCGACAAAACCTGTATCTTCTTATCTATGAATCCGATGATATAATCTATCGTCCCGTCTATCCCCAACACTGACGAATCTATGCACAGGTGGTAAGTATGCGCCACTCCCCAATCGCCGAATGTGTAATAATTGTAATATTCCGCCCTTTTCCTGTCCGTCTGTGCAATGAGGGTCCGGGCCTCCTCTGCCGAAATGTTCCTTCTGGCCATCACCCGCTCCACCCTTGCATCGTCCGGGGCGCAGATGAAGATGTTGGCCATCCTCGGATGGTCGCGGAGGATGTAGTCGGCGCACCTGCCCACGAAAATCGCCGAATCCGATTTCGCCAAAGACCTTATGGTTTCGCTCTGGATGCGGAAAAGCTCGTTGCTGTCCATGAAATTGGTATTGGGGTACTGCATGCCTTGCCTGAAAGCCGAGAACAGCGAAAATTTCCTGACTTTTTCATCGCTCTTCATGAAAAACTCCGGACTGAAGCCGCTTCTTTTTGCCGTTTCGGTAATTATTTCCGTATCATAGGCCTTTACGCCGAGCCTGTCTCCAAGCTTGAAGGCTATCTCGCGTCCGCCGCTTCCATACTGGCGGCCTATGTTTATCACATAATGTCCGGAAGAAAAGTCGCTCATATCAAATACCTCCCAAAATGGACGGATCGTCACCGTCCTTAAGTTTATCAAATTTGTTCATAAGTCCTTTCAACATGATTGCCGCCATGACTGCCGCCAGCAGGTCGGATACGGGGAAGCTCGCCCACACCCCCTGGATAGGGTTTTCAGGGAACAGGTAAGGCAGCAGGAAGATGCAAGGCAACAGGAACAGCATCTGCCTCGACAGCGAGAGCCATATCGCCTTGCTTACCATGCCCATCGACTGGAAGAAGTTCGAAGTCACCATCTGGAACCCTATCAGAGGGAACATCAGGACGGTGATCGAAAGCCCCATGGCCGAAAGCCGCACCAGTTCGGCATCGGAGGTAAAAACCGACGACACCATCTTGGGGAACCCTATGCCCAGGACAAAGCCTACGCACATGATGACAGTGGCGTATCTGACGGTCTTCCAAAAGACTTCCTTGACCCTTTTGTACTGACGGGCGCCGTAATTGTAACCGGAGATAGGCTGCATTCCCTGATTGAGACCCATGACGATCATGACGAAAAGGAAGCTGATCCTGTTGACGATCCCGTACGCCCCTATGGCAAGGTCGCCTCCATAGCGCATCATCTGCTTGTTAAGGAAAATCACTATGATGCACGCGGCAACATTCATCAGGAAAGGAGCGAAGCCTATCGACAGCGAATCTCGGGCGATGCGCTTGTCCAATATGAGTATCTTCTTTCCGAAATGGACAGCCTTGCTTTTGCGCGTAAACTCGAGAAAGACATAGATTGCGGCCAGCAACTGGGCTATTACCGTAGCTATCGCGGCCCCTCTCACTCCCATGCCGAAGACGAAGATGAACACCGGGGCGAGAGCGATATTCATGACGACTGTCAGCAGAGTCGCCCCCATGGCCTTCTTCGGCTCGCCGATGGCGCGCTGGAGATTGTTAAGCCCCAGATACAGATGCGTGACGACATTCCCGAGAAGGATGACCTGCATGTAATCCCTGGCGTATACTATCGTATTTTCACTCGCGCCGAAGAAATAGAGTATCGGATCGAGGAACGACAGCGTGAGTATGGTGAAGGCTATACCTGTAATCAGACAGAGGGTCACCGTATTGCTCAGCACCTTGGTGGCCGCCTCGTAGTTCCGCTGGCCCAGCAGGACAGATATCAGCGTCGAAGCTCCGACACCGACCAGGGTTCCGAAAGCAGCGGCAAGGTTCATCAGAGGGAAAGTGACGGCTATTCCGGAAATTGCATAGGCTCCTACGCCATGGCCTATGAATATGCTGTCGATCATATTGTACAATGACGAAGCCGTCATCGCTATGATGGCCGGTATCGCATAGGACTTCAACAGTTTCCCTACAGGCTCCGTTCCGAGAAGTGTCGGAGAAAGGTTCGAACCGCTACTCATATTCGTCATATTCTACTATCGACACATAGAAGACAATCGGTGAAAACGGAGGAATCGCATTCCCGCTGCCTTGAGAGCCGTATCCGAGCGAAGACCAGAAGAAGGACACCACTTCCTGATTGTTGTCCATCCTGAACAGCGTCTCGCCGAAGCCGGTGACGACCGTGCTGCCGTCCATGGTTATTCCCGAAGCCGACTCGGACATCTTCACTTCGGAAGGCGTATCGTAATCCCTCGTCTCATCGAAGATTCCGTACTTCAGGGCAGTATCGCGTATATTGGTGTCGAATACATGGCCGTCCAGCAATTTTCCTATATACCTTATATATATAGTGGAGTCATGCGGTATGGTGTCCCCTGTACCGACATTCAGCACATCATAATAATATCCCTCCGTCAGCGAATCCAGTCCGCCGTGATATTTGCGCGAATAGCTCTCGAGAGTATCGATCTGCCACTGCATGATATCGTCCGTCGCATATTCGAGCGATACTTCGTAAATATAGTGTCCGCCACCCGGATCATCGTCATAATAATCCTCTATGTCATCATAGACTTCATCGTTCAACAGCCACGAAGGAATCACCGCCTTGATGTAACCGCCGACCCTCATCATGTCCAGCATGTCTTCGACACCGGCGTAAATCTCTCCGTTCTTCCTGACCCACACCTTGGGGCCATAGTAATTTGAAGCCAGATAGGTCCCGAGGCGTTTGTTAATCTCTTCATCGGTGGTTTCCACATAATTCCCGTCAAGATCGGTTATGCTGTAGTCCACAAAGGCATATACCGCCGAGTCATTCAATGCGGGCCCCGTCCCGGACACGGAGTCTATCACATAGATTCCTCTCCCGGAAGGAGTGACATCCGGATAATTGATCCTCAACCACGCTTCAAGCACCTTTTTCGAGGACGCATAAGTATCGTCCGACGGTTCCTTGGCGCAAGACCAGCACAGTACCGTCACGGATGCCAATACAACAACACGAAACAAATTTTTCATATATAGCAACATATCTCTCTACAGTCGAATCGTTAATTTTCAATATCGAGCACCCATACATGGTATATCAGCGAAGACATTTTCGGAATGGCATTGATTTCCGTATTGCCGAAACCGTATTTGGGTGAAAAAAGTATGTAACACTCCTCGCCGGCATATACCCCCATCAATCCTTTGCGCAACCCTTCCAAAAGTTGCTTGTCGGAAAGATTGACCGTGGCCGGAACGAATACGCTCTCATCCCCCCAGACACCGCCCTGCGTGGCAAGCTCTTCCGTCGTTGCGGCTATCATGTTGCGCGGCGGGAAAGAGCTGTCGAAAAGATACAGGGCATAATCGAAGGTCACCGTCCCGCCTGCCATAAGCGTATCCTCCGGCATCACGAAACCGAGGGAATCCGCAGGCAAGACCGTAATCCTGTTAGAGCCGGAGTACCTGTGTACGGTATACGCCGAAGAGTCGGAAAAATTAGTAGTGATATATCTGTCGATAGCGTCTTCGAGGCTGGCGTAAGTGGTTTCCAGACTCTGGCTCGTACATCCCGAAACGCAGGACAAGGCCGCCGCGACAGCGGCAACTGCTAAAATCTTGATCTGTTCGGTCTTCATTTTCATAGTCAGCACAGAAAATCGTAAAGTTACAAAAGGTGTGCCTTTGCGGCATAGTCTGCAACGACTTTTTCAAAATATGCCGGCACATCCCGAATGTCCATCGGAAGCCTTCCTCCCGAAGCATTGAAATGCCCTCCCCCGTTGAAATACTCTTTCGCGAAAGTGTTTACGTCGACATCCCGTTTGCTCCTGATGGACACCCTCACGAAGCCCTCATCCTCGGTAAAGAGCGCCGATATCAGTATATCCTCGATTTCCAGCGGTCTGTTCACCACTCCCTCGACATCGCCCTTCGAATATCCGTATTTGCGCTGCAGGCTTTTCGGCAACAGCATATATGAAAACCTTCCGTCTACAATCTTCAGCCCGTCCCTGAGCAGCTCCCCTATCAGCCTGAGCCTGCCTTCGGAAAAGCGGTTGTAAAGGTCTTCGAGCAATGAGGCCCTGTCCACGCCTGCGGCAAGCAGATCCGAAGCCATGGAAAATGTCGACGGATATGTCGAATTGGAAAAATTGTTGGTATCCGTAGTCATTCCCGCAAAAAGAGCGGTCGCAGCCAGTGCAGGAAGCCTTGAAGGGTCGCCTGCGGTCCCGGGATGCGATTTCAATATGTAATAGAGCAGTTCGCAAGTCGAGGACACATCCTGACAGGAAAACACGAGATCGAAAGCAGTCGTGTCAGGGGCGATATGATGGTCTATGAGTATCTTCACTGCTCCGCAGCGGCGTAACGCCTCCTCCATCCCGGAGGCACGCGAAAACGAATTGAAATCCTGACATATCAATACATCGGCCCGTGCAATCGCTCCGTCCGCAGTCTCCTTTTCCTTGTCATACAGGAGCAAATCCCTGTCCGGGTCAAGAAAGCCGAGAAAATCCGGAAACCTGTCGGGAAAAACCACCGTCGCCTCCTTCCCCTGCCACCTGAGGAATTCCTTCATCGCCACACATGAACCGACGGCGTCCCCGTCCGGAGAGGTGTGTGCCACAATGCAAAAACGCCTTCCATCGGAGAGGATTTTCACGAATTCCGACATCTGTTCAGAGAAATCAAGTACCATATTACTGCTATTATTGCTGCAAAATTAAGAAACTGTTTAAAATTTATAAAAATTATATTGCGCGAACTAAATAAAATGTATACTTTTGTGGGACTTTTTGTGGAACAAAATTAAATTTACAATAATGAAAAAGGTACTTACTATCGTTATTCTGCCCATAATCATTTTGGGACTCGTCTACCTTATCGTCACAAGCGTGATGAAACCGGTCAACTTCCAGAAAGAACAAAAGCATCGTGAAGCAGTCGGCATCGAAAGGCTGAAAGACATCAGGACCCTTCAGGAAGCCTACAAGAGCACCTACGACCGCTTCGCCGAGTCAATCGACACGCTCAAGGACTTCTACAGGAACGGCAACATCAAGATCATCAAACAGGTAGGCTCGATGGACGATTCAGCCGCAGTGGCTCATACCGAAGCTATCAGGAAACGCAACCCTAAGATTACTTCCGAGCAATTGCAGGCTATGTACGACAATGGCGACAAGGATCTTGTATTCAGGATCGAAACAGACATTCCTGTAAGAGACACCCTATTCAACAACAGACCTAATTTCAACATCGATTCGCTGGCATTCATTCCGTTCAGCGGCGATTCCATCATCATGCAGGCCGTCATAAGCAAAGTGTCAGGAGTGGATGTGCCTCTTTTCGAAGCTTGCATGCCTTACAAGAGCCTGCTCAAAGGTATGGACAACCAGCTGCGCATCAACCTCGATGCAGACAGGAAAGACACCGGGAAATACCCTGGTCTCATGGTAGGCAGCATCACCTCGCCTAACAACAATGCCGGTAACTGGGAATAGTGGCATGGCGACTACGGCTGACTATATCGAAAGATACGGAATATCCATTCAAGCCTACTTGAATGGATATTCTTATAAGATAACGGACAGTAACGGCAGGACCGTCTCCGAAAAGGAAGACAACCGGATAGAAGAGCTCTATTCGTCACATGTCTTCTCCTATCAGTACGAGGAATGCCTCGTTTCGTTCAGGACGCACAAATGCACCCTGGCCCCTCTGGAGATGCTTCCCGGCCAGGCCGAAGACGGCACTCTGCGCAGCCTGCTCGCCGAATATGCGGCAGTATCCGAAGACGAAAGGACAGACAGCCTGCCCGTCCCTTTCATAAACGCCGTGCTCATATATGCGATTCCGGACGATGATCCGGTATTGAAAACCATACTTTCATCCATCAGGACCGATTGCAAGCCTGTACCGGAAATGTATCCGATGCTCATCGAATTGCAGAAACTGGAATGCCACAACCGTGTAATCGCATCTTACAGGGACTCGCTGCTGACCCTTGCCGTTTCCGAAGACGAAAGGCTGCTTCTTTGCAACTCGTTCGAAGCCCCGGATTTCACGACCGCCATGTATTTCATCTTTTCGGCCCTGAAACAATTCCAGATCAATCCGGAAGTAACCACCATATATTTCAGGAACAGCCTCACTCACGAACAGGAGATGCTGGTGTACAGGTATTTTTCCGGACTGGAAATCATATTCTGAAACCACGCAAAAGACTTTATCGGAGAACATATATGAGGATAATCGGAGGAACGAGCAAAGGCAGGACGATCAATCTCCCTGCGCACTACGACGCCAGACCTACCACCGATTTTGCAAAAGAAGGTCTGTTCAATATCATTTCCAACGAATATGAATACGAGGGCCTTGCGGTGCTGGACCTTTTCGGCGGCACCGGCAGCATTTCATACGAGTTCGCCTCAAGAGGAGCCGGAGAGATACACTGCATCGAAATGTCGCCTGAAAACGCAAGGTTCATAAAGAACGAAGCCAAGCGGTTAGGTTTCGGCAACATAACCGTCGTGAGGCACAATGTATTCGATTTCCTCGACATCTGCACACGCAAATACGACATCATCTTCGCAGACCCGCCTTACGCACTCGAGGGCCTCGACACCATCCCCTCAAGGGCGAAAGGCCTCCTCTCCGACATCGGCACGCTGATACTCGAACACCCCGGGACATACGATTTTTCGGAATGCCAAGGTTTCACGAAAGAGAGGAAATACGGAAGCGTGCACTTTTCATTTTTCGCAAACAATTAACCTTCTTAACTTAAATATCATGTTTAAAGGACAACCCAAAGGGCTATATGCACTGGCTCTCGCCAACACCGGAGAACGCTTCGGCTATTACACGATGCTCGCCATCTTCACTTTGTTCCTGCAAGCCAAATTCGGATTTTCAGGGACGGTAACATCAAACATCTACGCAGGCTTCCTTGCTTTGGTCTACTTCCTGCCGATATTCGGCGGATGGCTTGCCGACAAATTCGGATACGGCAAGATGGTCACGACCGGCATAGTCGTAATGTTCGCCGGTTACGCCTGCCTCGCCATACCTACCGGAGACAGTGCCGGGGCAATCGTACTGATGGTAGCGGCCCTGATACTGATAGCCCTGGGCACGGGCCTGTTCAAGGGCAATCTCCAGGTCATGGTAGGAAACCTGTACGATGACCCGAAATATTCCGAAAAGAGAGACTCGGCATTCTCGATTTTCTACATGGCAATCAACATAGGCGCTCTCTTCGCCCCGACGATGGCCTCATGGATAACCGATCGTTTCATGGGCGAAAAGGGCCTCACCTACAATTCCGACATACCTGCACTGGCCCACCAGTATATCGACAGCATGAACGGAGGCGAGGCGATGACAGCCGACGCCCTTTCGAAGTTCCAGACTCTCGCACAGGCGCAAGGCTTTGCCGACCCTGCACAGCTCGGTACATTTTCACAACATTACATCGACACCCTTGCCGGCGCGTACCACTGGGGCTTTGCCGTAGCCTGCATTTCGCTGATTGTATCGATGCTGATTTATATTTGCTTCAGGCGTACTTTCAAACATGCCGATGTCACCGCGAAACAGCTTTCCTCCGAAAACAAGGAGGTTGTCGAACTCACTCCTGCACAGACAAGATCGCGCATCACGGCGCTCGTGCTCGTTTTCGCAGTAGTCATATTCTTTTGGATGGCCTTCCACCAGAACGGCCTTACACTCACATTCTTCGCAAGGGACTACACGGCACAGACCGCAAGCGGCATAACCAGCATGGAATTCGATGTAGTGAATCTCATACTGATAATCATCGCCGTCTATGCGATCTTCTCTGTATTCCAGTCTGAAAAACGCTCAAGCAAGGCCGTTTCCGGGATCGTCACCGTACTCGCCCTCGGAGGCCTGGTTTGGAAATATTTCCGTCTGGACGGAGAGCCGATAGACATATTGCCGCAGATGTTCCAGCAATTCAATCCGTTCTTCGTAGTTGCGCTCACACCTGTGTCAATGGCAGTGTTCGGGGCGCTGGCCAAGAGAGGCAAAGAGCCTTCGGCTCCGCGCAAGATAGGCATCGGCATGGCTATAGCGGCCGTGGGATTCCTCATAATGGCCGTAAGCTCGCTGGGGCTTCCTATACCGGACGACCTTGCAAGCACCACTGCCGACTACCGGGTATCGCCCAATGTCCTTGTTTCGACATACCTCGTGCTCACCTTCGCAGAGCTCTTCCTGAGCCCTATGGGCATCTCGTTCGTTTCCAAAGTGGCACCGCCTAAATACAAAGGAGCGATGATGGGACTTTGGTTCGGCGCCACAGCCGTGGGCAACTACATGACCATGATCATCGGCACACTTTGGGGAGGACTTCCTTTGTGGATACTCTGGACAATCCTCATCGTGCTCTGCGTGATATCATGCCTTATCATCTTCTCGATGATGAAGAGGCTGGAAAGCGCCACGAAATAACGGCAGCAGGAACTCCTAAACAAAAAAAAAAGCGAGGCGACTTTTCAAGTCATCTCGTTTTTTTTACTGACTTCGCCAATCTGCATATACTATTTCGCCCTGCACCACAGGGCACATCCCGACTTAACTAAATATATCGTAAAGTACTTATACGCAGAGCTTTGCAATCATAACGATTATTTATAAGTATGGATTCCGAGGGCTCAAGACGCCCATTCTCAAACTGAGGCTTTGTTGCAGGGAGCAGCGGCATGTTCCGCAAGGGTGTCATCTTTCACACCCTTAGCCATGTCGGGATTTCTGATTTTACTGTTTCCGCAGCGTGAGCGGAGCATCGCTGCCGCCTGTTACATACTGCCAGCCTGCATTCTGCAATGCCGTGTTCATGGCGTTCATCGCTGCCGTCCAGTCGCCGTCCGTCACCTGTGTGGTTCCGCCGGTACCTACCTGGTCTTCACCGATGCCTTGTGTCTGGCCGTTGTCTCCCCAGTAGCAGGCGGTGATGGAAGGGATACCGACGTTTGCATCATAGTTTCGACCCGTTACGCCGCC
>DEPW01000103.1:11721-17351 GCA_002358965.1 Bacteroidales bacterium UBA3382 | reverse complement strand
CATTGAAGGCATCATACCATGTCCCGGCTTTCGGCTGTCTTCTTTTCGAATGACGCCGGATGGCTCTCATGAAATTCTGTATCTGCACCGAAGCCGGAGTGTTGTGCTCGCCGACAAAGGTGAAATCATATTTATAGTTGAAGAACTTGTCTATGAGATATGTCTTGCCGATACGCCTCCGTCCGCTGATGATGACAAATTCGGAGCGGTCAGATTCCAGACATCGCTGCAGTTCGTCACATTCTCTGTCTCGTAAATACGGCATAATACCGAGTTACTACTTTATCTATGATTTTTTATGAGATAAAGTAACGGTTCAGTATATGACAGTGTCCCTGTTAGCCGGATGCCCTGTCTCTTGATGACGAGCCCGACGATATATTCATAGGCTTTGCAAACCATCCTGTATTGCTCCAGCATGGCAGTATAGTCTGCTGCCAATCTTGAATAGCATTCCTGCGGCGTGAGTTTGCCTTGTGCGATGGCTTCCTTCTCCTCCTGCTCGAAGTTGCGCTGCCGCTGTTCAAGCAGTTCCCTTACGGCGTTACTCGTTGCGGCAGCAATGACTTCAGCCATTTCCGGCTGATTTTGTCGGGAGGCCAGCATGCCTGGCTTGGAGAAGATTTACCGGATGAGATAAACGACGGTATCTTAACAGCTGAAGAAATAGCCGGGCTTAATCTCTCCGGAACGGAGGTGTAGAAACAATCATTATGAGTCTGTGGAATGTTAGCGATCAAGCTACATCCCTTATGATGCGGACATTTTACAGCAATCTCGTAAAAGGTAAAGGTAAGCGGGAATCATTTAGTGCTGCACAAAAAGAGGTAAGGAAAAAATACAATGATGACCCATATTATTGGGCGGTATTTATTATGTTGGATTGATCCCATTTCACTCTATCAGTAGGTTAAGATTGATGATTTATCAAAGATTTTGTTTTGTTATATAAATGTTATATATGTGTGATATTTAATATAACATAAACATGGATACAATAGCATTGGACAGAAAGCAGACGGCTTTCAGGCTTAGAAAAGACTTGCTTGAAAGGCTGAAGATAGAGGCAAGAAAGGAGAACAGGAGTCTCAACAATTATGTAGAGAGCGTTCTTATGGATGTTGTCTATAAGATACCGAATGATGAAACACTTGCTGCAATGAAAGAAGCCAAAGAAGGGAAGAGTCTGGAAACGCTTAATTTGAATGATTTTGAGGAGTTTGTAGCATCATTAAAATAGTGGCTGGGGTATGTGGGAACTGAAAATCACGAGGCAGTTCAAGAAGGATTTGAAGAAATATAAGAACAGGCAAGACAAGATGGCCAGTCTTTTAATCGTTCTGAAGATGTTGCAGAAGACAGGCATCGTGCCGAGAGAATACAAGCCACAGGTGCTCGCCGGAGAATATGACGGTTATATGGAATGTCATGTTGAGAATGATCTGCTGTTGATTTGGCTTGATTTTACACAGTAACCGTGCGCGTCGGTACCATCGCGCACGCAGATAGGCCTCAGAGAGCCTTCTGGAAGGGTTTGATGTGCGCGTCGGTACCATCGCGCACATTTGTGTATCTACAAGCCGTGTCGGGCGTCCCACCCGGCCGCCAGTGCTTTCTCCGCGAAGAAGGCACACTTTGCCGTCACCCTACCAGCCAGACCAATACATGCCCGTCGAAAGTCATGTATTCGAGCTCGAACTCGTCTTCGTAGCCGTCCTTGTGGATGAAGGTGGCCTCAAGTTCCCCTTCGCCCCGAGGGGTGAATTTTTCGACTTCAATCTGTTCCGCGAAATCCACGCGGCTTTGTGACATCCTCTTGTAGATGGCTTCTTTTGCGCACCAATAGATGGCGAGCTGCTTGTTGCGTTTCTCGTCATCGGTAAGATCGTCTATCTCTTCTTCCGACAAGGCCTTCTGCTCGACCGCCGAGAAGTCGCGGCTGTNNGTCCTTGTGAGTGAACGTGGCTTCGAGTTCTCCTTTTCCTTTCAGGTTGAATTTCTCGACTTCGATCTGTTCCGCGAAGTCGACACGGTTCTGCGACATCCGTTTGTAAATGGCCTCTTTTGCACACCAGTATATCGCAAGCTGTTTGTTGCGTTTTTCATCATCAGCGAGATCGTCTATCTCCTCTTCCGACAGGGCTTTCTGTTCCACGGCCGAGAAATCGCGGCTGAGGCTCTCGATGTCTATTCCGACATACTCGTCGGGATGAGTGATTATGGCAACATATTTTTGCGTATGGGTGATGCTTATCTCGCAAGGGTTGTTCTCAAGGAAAGGCTTCCCGTTGTCGTGATGTTCGAGATAGACCTTCTCCTCGAACACCTCGTTGAGGAGCGCCCTTACTGCAAGCTTCTCCTTCCTCCGCTGCTCGTTCTGGATGAACATGATTTCCTCCAGTTCGTCATCCGGGACGGAACATATCTTCAATAGTTCTTCCTCTGTCTCTTCGATCTTCCAGACAGCTATCTCCGCTTTCTTTTGTACTCTCTTTCTGAAATATAGTGCCATTTTTATTTTAAGTTCAATAGGTTCCGGCTATGCCGTGCGTATATAATAAAACCTCCTTCCGACACCGTGTTGCCGGAGGACACACAATCTGTAATAAATGTTGATAATCTCTTTGCGTTGATTTCCGCATGAAGGCAACGGGTCGTCTTTGCGCGCGTGACCCGAATCATTACATAGACCTGTTATTTCACTGGGAGGTTCCAAAATCTCATAATTTATGTTCAGCGGTGCAAATATAATGAATTTTATAAAAACAAATCTTTTTTTCCTAACTTTGTCATGTTTTTGAATTTTAAAATTAATATGTAAATCGATGAAGAATTTCGTAAAAGAGCTCGAATGGAGAGGCATGATTCACGATATCATGCCCGGAACGGAGGAAAAACTCATGGAAGGCTGCACTTCCGCCTATGTCGGAATCGACCCTACGGCCGACTCTCTCCATGTAGGGCATCTTGTAAGTGTCATGATGTTGAAGCATTTCCAAAATTGCGGACACCGTCCGATAGCCCTTGTCGGCGGCGCTACCGGGATGATCGGGGACCCTTCGGGCAAATCGATGGAGCGCAACCTTTTGGACGAAGAGGCGCTGCGGCACAACCAGGAATGCATCAAGAGGCAGCTCGCGCGTTTCCTGGACTTCGAATCCGACGCCCCGAACAGAGCGGTGCTTGTCAACAATTATGACTGGATGAAGGATTTTTCTTTCCTCGCCTTCATCAGGGATGTGGGGAAAATGATCACCGTCAACTACATGATGGCAAAGGATTCCGTAAAGAAAAGGCTTACGGGCGAAACCCGCGAAGGCATGTCCTTCTGCGAATTTTCCTACCAGCTCCTGCAAGGTTACGACTATCTTCACCTGTATCAGACCGAAGGTGTCCGCCTGCAGATGGGCGGCAGCGACCAGTGGGGCAACATCACCACGGGGGCCGAAATGATACGCCGGTCCATAGGCGGCGAAGCGTTCGCCCTGACCTGTCCGCTGATAACCAAGTCTGACGGAATCAAGTTCGGCAAGACCGAGAAAGGCAATGTATGGCTCGATCCCGAGCGTACTTCGCCGTACGCCTTCTACCAGTTCTGGCTGAATGTCTCGGATGAAGACGCCGAAAGATATATCAAGATATTCACCATGCTCGGCAAAGAGGAGATAGACGCGGCAATAGCTTCCCACAGGGAAGCCCCTCATCTTCGCGGCCTCCAGAAGCTCCTTGCAAAGGAAGTCACCGTGATGGTACACGGAGAAGAGGAATACGGAAAGGCCGTGGACGCGACATCGATCCTTTTCGGCAACGCCACATCCGAAGCCCTCGCTTCGCTTGACGAGCGCACCTTCCTCCAGGTATTCGACGGGGTCGAAAACTATACCGTATCCGCAGACAGGCTTCCTTGCGGAGTGATAGACCTGCTTTCGGTCGAGACGGCCGTCTTTCCTTCCAAAGGCGAATGCCGCAAGATGCTCAAGGGCGGCGGGGTATCCATAAACAAGACGAAGGTGTCCGAAGACCATACAGTTTCCTCCGACGACCTGATGAACGGCAAATACATACTGGCCCAGAAAGGCAAGAAAAACTATTATATAATCAAAGTAGAATAATTGTTCATGGAAACCGAAAGTACGCGCCAGTTGAAGGTGGCGCGGGAAATACAGCGCGATTTGGCGGAAATCATCCGCAGCAAAGGCATGGGGCACTTCGGCCAGGCCATGGTGACTGTGAGCAGGGTAAGGGTCAGCCCCGACCTGTCGTATGCTAAAGTGTATGTGAGCGTTTTCCCGTCTTCCAAGTCGGCGGCGGTGATGGAGACCATAGCTTCGGAAACGAAGTCGTACCGCGGCGAACTCGGAAAGCTCATGGCAAAGCAGCTGAGGATCATACCTGAGCTCGCCTTCTTCCTCGACGACTCTTTGGATTATGTCGAACACATAGATGAGTTGTTGAAGAAATGATCCGCCTGCCGTTGTTCGTGGCGCTGCGATACCTGTTCGCACGGAAGTCGCACAATGTGATTAACATCATATCGGCTATCAGCGCAATAGGGCTGGCGGTCGGCACGGCGGCGCTCATATTGATATTGTCCATTTACAACGGGCTCGATTCCATTGTGCGTTCAGGCGAAGGCAAGATCGAGCCCGATTTGCTCATAGAGCCGTCTTTGGGGAAGACCTTCGCCTTTTCCGATTCGCTGACAGGTGCTCTGGCTTCCTTGCAGGGAGTGGCTTCCGTCGAACCCGTACTCGATGAGACCGTCTTTGCCGACTACGAAGGCAAGCAGTCGATTGCAAGGCTGAAAGGAGTGATGCCCGGATATTTCGAAGGCCTTGACTTGCAGGAATCCCTCGTCGAAGGGACTCTCGAGTTGCGTCGCGGCTCGCTCGATCTGGTAGTCACGGGACGGGGTCTGGCCCATACGCTCGGACTTTCGCCCCGTTTCGTCGCCGGAGTAGACCTGTATTTTCCCAGGACCGACAAAGACATATCCCTTATAGACCCGCTTTCTTCCCTTAATTCCCGCCGGTTTTTCCCTTCCGGAACGGTGTCCTTGAGTTCCTCGTTCGATTCCCGTTACATGATAGCCCCGTATCAGGCCGTGGCTGACTTGCTCGGACTCTCTTACGGGGAGTGTTCCTGCATCGAACTGAGATTCGACCCTGCCGTTGCCGGACAGTGGGGCTGCCGTGATTATCGGAAGACGCTTTCCGCCGTAAAGGACGGCGCCGCAAAGATATTGGGCGACGGTTATGAGATCAAAAGCAGGGAAGAGCAGAACGAGACCCTGTACAGGATGTTGCGTATCGAGAAGACCATGATCTTCCTGATACTTTTCTTTGTGATAATAGTCATCGCCTTCAATGTTTTCGGTTCGCTGTCGATGCTCATAATGGAAAAATCCGACGACATCTCGACTTTCGCCGCCATGGGCGCGCACCCGCGCACGCTCAAGCGGATATTCGTCTACGAAGGCTGGCTGATATCCGTTCTGGGCCTCGCGGCAGGCCTTGCCGCAGGCATCTGCCTCGCCCTGCTCCAGCAGCACTTCGGACTGCTGAAGATGCCCGGCAATTACATCGTTACCGCTTATCCGTGCGTGCTGAAACTGCAGGATGTGCTCGTTT
>DEPW01000103.1:8154-11652 GCA_002358965.1 Bacteroidales bacterium UBA3382 | reverse complement strand
TTCCGGTAAGGTCGTACTTCAAAAGCCGCCGTGGCAAAGCCTCGTTCGGACCGCACCCCGGCTCATACCGGTAGTCAAGGCGTCCCGGCCAAATGCATCTGCATTTTGGCAGATGTATCGTTGGCATGTTCCGCAAGGGTGCCATTTGTCTGGTTTTGCAAATGATCGTAAAAAAATTCACTTTCCCGTGCAACACCCGGCGACTTCCGTGCATCTATAGTGCGGTTTAGGTTTTAGTATACGTTGTGAATGGCCGAGCTTGTGAAAGCAAGGCCTTTCTCTTTGTCCGTCCTGCCATAAGTTGCAACTTCTGAAAATTATTTGCTATATTCGCACTTTGAAAATGTTTTTTGTTAAAAGAGGTATTATTTTTTTTTAAAAGGAGACAATATTATGGCAATAGCTGTTAATGATTCAAATTTCAAAGAGGTGGTTTCTTCGAACAAACTCGTGATGGTCGATTTCTGGGCTACCTGGTGCGGCCCGTGCAGGATGCTGTCACCTATAGTGGACGAGATTTCCAGCGAGATGGCAGACAAGGTAGTAGTAGCGAAATGCAATGTAGACGAGTGCGACTCCACACCTGTAGAGTACGGCATCAGGAACATTCCTGCATTGATTTTCTTCAAAGACGGCCAGGCGGTGGACAGATTGGTGGGAGCGGTTCCGAAAGCCACCATCGTCGAGAAGATCAATTCTTTGTTGTAGGACGCGCAGCCGTCGGCAAAGTGTAACTGATAAACAAAAACATACTGTCATGAAAAAGTTTTTATGTGCCATTGTCGCCGTGACGGCAATGTTTTTCGCGGCTGACAAGGCTTCGGCCCAGATAGGGCATTTCGGAGTGGTTGGCGGCATGACTTTCTCCAAGGCCAATCTTGACGAAGTCAAGAATATGAATTATACCGGTTTCCATGCCGGCGTCACTTACCAGCTGAAGCTCCCTCTGGGATTTTCCATACAGCCGGAGCTCCTGTACCAGCAGCGCGGAACAAGGTATAGCGCGGCAGCCGATTTGGTTAACGGAAAGATGAGCGTAGGCTTCATCGAGCTGCCCGTGAACATCCAGTGGGGACCGGACCTGGTGCTTTTCCGTCCTTATCTCGAGCTTTCGCCGTATGTCGGCTATGCTGTAATGAACAAATATACCATAGGCAACCAGTCGTACAGGCAGCAATGGGACGGAATGGATCGTTGGGAATACGGCATAGGGCTCGGAGTCGGAGTGGAGATATGGAAATTCCAGCTTTCGGGCAAATACTGCTGGAGCTTCGGCAGCAACATGCCGAACGGCATATCGGATATGTTCCGGGACGGCAAATTCGGAGGCTTCGAACTGTCGCTGGCCGTACTGTTCTGACAATAGCAGCAAGCCGCGCCGCATACCGCCCTCCGGCGCGGCCTTAACCCGAAACGGTCGCCCTGAAGAGTCTGATGACCGGTCCAGGGGCGGCTTTGTTTTGTAATAAGTCCGTGTTGGGACTGCAAGCGTATGGATTTAAACAAGGCTAAGATATATTTAGGAGATATTTGGGAGAGTTTTGAAAGCAAGTTCCGCAGCGTGCTACTTAGCGATGTGGGCATGCTTAACGCGATTAACGACCGCATCCTCGACAATGGGGGGAAGCAGCTCAGGCCTCTGTTGTGCCTGCTTTCCGCCGGGGCCTGCGGAAAGGCTACCGGACTCACTGTCGATTGTGCAGTTACTTCCGAACTCATACATACGGCGACCCTTCTGCACGACGATGTCGCCGACAACAGTTCTCTAAGGAGAGGCGTGCCTACCGTCATGTCCCTCTTCGGCCCGAGCGTTTCCGTGCTCATAGGCGATTATTGGCTCTCCAAGGCGATAGCCCTGTTGGTCGGGAATGCCGGCAATGAGATTATCAGAGCCTTTTCCAACTCTCTCGAGTCCCTGGCAAGAGGCGAGATGCTCCAATTGCAGAAAGCCTCTGACGGCGATACGCTGATGGAAGACTATATCAGGATAATCTCATGCAAGACCTCGGCCCTGTTCAAAGCCGCTGTAATGAGCGGCGCCTATTCGGTGAACGCTTCCGAAGAGCAGCTCGAGGCCATGTCCGGCTATGCGGAGAATCTCGGGATAGCTTTCCAGATGAGAGACGACATTTTCGATTACATCCCGCAGATGAATGTCGGCAAGAATCTTGGCGTGGACATACTTGAACAGAAAATAACACTTCCCCTGATCGAAGCCCTTTCCAGGGCCGGAAGCGACGAAAATGCCAAAGTGCGCGAGATGGTCAGGAATATTCCCGAACACAAGGAGTACAAGGATGCGATAATGGATTTCGTGCATTCTTTCCATGGGGTGCGTCATGCAAAGGAAACCCAGGCAAGGTATAGCAGGAAAGCCGCTTGCTATCTGTCGGCATTGCCGGATACTCCCGAAAGGGACATGCTGGAGGATCTGGCCCTGTATGTCGGGGAAAGGAATATGTGACTGAAAGGAGGAACGTAGAGTGAGATTCAGCGAAGTGGCCGCACCTTTGGAAATCAAGCGCCGTCTTGCAGAGATGGCCGATACAGGCATGCTCGGCCATGCCCTGATGCTGCATGAAGACGAAGGGGGCGGAGCCTTGGCATTGGCCATGGCGCTTTCGCAATACCTGCTTTGCGGAAATCACAGTGACGGAGACAGTTGCGGTAAGTGCAATACTTGCAGCAGGGTGTCGCGGATGATTTATCCGGACATGCACTTCGCTTTCCCGGTCAATACCGGGTCTAAGTCCGGTTCGGACAAGAAACCGACATCCGATACCTACATGGCCGAATGGCGTTCCCTGTACGAGCGGAATCCGTATTTTTCCGAGCAGCAGCTCTACGACGCTCTCGGCATCGAGAACAAGTCAGGGGCGATTACTGTGGCGGAATCGAAGAAAATCATTGAAAAGCTGACATTTACCGCACTCGAAGGCTATTACAGGATAATGCTCGTCTGGTTGCCCGAGCGAATGAATACCGAAGCCGCAAACAAGCTCCTGAAGATACTGGAGGAACCTTATGACGGTACTTTGTTCTTGCTGATAACGCACGCTCCCGAAAAGGTGATGATGACGATAGCTTCCCGTTGCAGGCATCTGCGTGTGCCGCCCATGTCCAAGGATGAGCTTGCGGATCATCTCTGTGCGCATAAAGGGCTGGAACGCGCGCAAGCCCTCTCTGTGGCGAGAGAGGCCGGCGGAAGTTACGGAAAGGCTTGCGAAATCCTTTCCGGCGCGGACGAAGCGGCCATGTACCGGGAGATAATGCGGAGCGTCCTGTCCGCATCCCTGGCCAAGGATCTTTACGGAGTGCTTGAAGCCGGTGAGAAAATGGCCTCGTTGCCCGGGCGCGAGAAGCAGAAGGCTTTCTGCATATATGCCTCGGCTTTCATCCGCAATCTTTTCCTGCTTCAGAACGGGATGGCGCCTCTGGCGGATTCCGACTCGGACACTCTTGCTTTCCTGTCCTCGCTGGCATCGGAGGTCGATAGCA
>DEPW01000103.1:7528-8079 GCA_002358965.1 Bacteroidales bacterium UBA3382 | reverse complement strand
ATATTTTGCGACCTGTCCGACAGATTTTATGTATATATATAGGAAGATATGAATAGCGAAGTTGAAAACAAAAGATACGATTGTTCCAGAGGCTGTGTCGTAGAGCGTAACGATGAAGGCAGCCTGTCGTGCGATTACCGTCCGGGGTGTTGCAAGCTCGAAGTATACGACTGGCTTTCCGGAGTGCATCAGGAGGAAGGCGAAGAGCTTTTCGAAGTGCGTTTCAAGAATACCCGCAAGGGCATTTACAAAAACGCTTCCGGACAGTCGCTCAAGACGGGCGACCTTGTGATAGTCGAAGCGGTCAACGGGCATGACCTCGGAATCATCACTCTCGAAGGTCCGATAGTGGCCAAACAGATGCGGACCAGAAGGATCAACCCCGAAACATACGAATTCAAAAAGATATACCGCAGGGCGAAGACCTTCGATATAGAAAAATGGCAGGAGGCCATAGCGCGCGAACATGATGTCATGATACGCGCCCGTCAGATAGCGGCGCAGTTGCAGCTCGACATGAAGATCGGAGATGTCGAATTCCAGGGAGACGG
>DEPW01000103.1:186-7495 GCA_002358965.1 Bacteroidales bacterium UBA3382 | reverse complement strand
GGAGACGGCACGAAGGCCATATTTTACTATATTGCAGATGCGCGTGTGGACTTCCGCCAGCTCATCAAGGTATTTGCCGAAGAATTCAGGATAAGGATCGAAATGCGTCAGATAGGAGCGCGCCAGGAGGCTGGTCTGATAGGAGGGCTCGGTGTCTGCGGGCGGGAGTTGTGCTGCTCCAACTACATTTCCAATTTCAAGTCGATCACCACGCAGGCAGCTCGTTGCCAGGATTTGTCGCTCAATCCGCAGAAGCTTGCAGGCCAGTGCGGAAAGCTGAAATGCTGCCTGAATTATGAGGCTCCGGTCTATTCGGATGCCTTGAGCCGCATCCCGAAAGTGTCCCAGCCTTTGGAACTCGAAGACGGGCAGGCTTTCCTTATCAAGACCGACATCCTCACGGAGACCATGTGGTTTTCATACGACAGTTCCTCCATGTCCAACCTGATCCCTCTGCCGGCTTCGAAGGTGTCGGAGTACATCAAGCTTAACCGGAAGGGCATAAAGCCTGATTCGATAGCTTCGCATATCGAGGTGAAAGATGAGCAGACAGGGTTCATAACAGCCGTAGGCGACGACAGCATCACCCGTTTCGACGAGGCGAAAAAGAAGAAGAAAAAGAAGCGCAAGCCTAAAAAGGATGCCAAGGACAAGGCTCCCAAACAGCAATAGACTGTCTGCCAAAAGATGCAAGGACTATGAGCGGTAAAGACAAATTGAGGAAATTCAGGGAAAACGAGACATTTGCCTGTCTTATGCAGCCTCCTGCCGGCGAGTTGCTGGGGAAAGACTATCGTCTTAAGGGAAAATGGGCTTCAGACTATTTCGGAAACGCCAATCCGATAGTGCTCGAACTCGGTTGCGGAAAGGGCGAATATACAGTGGGGCTGGCGGAGGCCAATCCCGATGTCAATTACATAGGAATGGACATAAAAGGCGCCCGCCTGTGGAAAGGCGCCAAATATGTGACCGAGCATTCCGTCCCGAACGCCGCTTTCCTGCGCACAAGGATAGAGTTCATCACCTCGGTGTTCGCTCCCGGCGAGATATCCGGTATATGGATCACCTTTGCCGACCCTCAGATCAACAAGGAACGACGCCGTCTCACTTCGCCCATGTTCCTCGAGCGGTACAAGAGCATAATGCGCGGCGATGGCATCGTACATCTTAAGACAGACAGCAAATACCTTTATTCCTACACAAAAGCCCTTGCCGGGCAGAACTCCCTTACGATTCTGTCCGATACCGAAGACCTTTATGCCGGAGGAGAGCCGGGTGGAGAGCTTTCGATAAAGACATTTTACGAATCCCATTATCTCAGGATGGGAGTGCCTATCAATTATCTGGCTTTCCGTCTCGACAATACCGCTCCGCTCAAATCTCCGGATTGGGATGGCGCCGAACTGGCTGCCAGACATATCAGGATCAAGTTCTGAAACAATACAACCATAGTCAATATTTATGAATAAGAAGCTTTTTACTTTTTTGGCCTTGTCTGCCGTCGCCATGACTGTCGCGACGGCTTCGGCCCAGAATGCGCAGGACGGAGGGATCACTCCCGAGATGTTGGAGCGCATAAGCGAAGGGTATACAGGCACTCCTGAGCAGAAAGCCGTCAGGAACGCCCTTTCGTCCAATCCGGTATCGGCGCTCGCCGTCAATGCCGACAACCTCGCCATGATGGATACCCATTTTTCCGATGTCGTAAGGACAGAGGGAATCACCGACCAGAAAAGCTCCGGCAGATGCTGGCTTTTCACCGGTTTGAATGTATTAAGGGCCAAGATGATAGAGCAATATGGCCTCGGCGATTTCTATCTTTCGCAGAATTATCTGTTCTTCTATGACCAGCTCGAAAAATCCAATCTCTTCCTGCAGGCGATTATCGATACCCGCGATCTCCCGTGGGATGACAGGACCGTCGACTGGTTGTTCCGTAATCCTCTCAGCGACGGCGGCCAGTTCACCGGAGTGAGCAACCTCATCATGAAATACGGAATGGTTCCGGCCGAAATCATGCCTGAAACCTATTCGGCTAACAATACTTCGCAGATGGCTTCGCTCATCAAGCGCAAACTCCGTGAATATGCTCTGGAAATCCGCGAAAACGCCGGCATGAAAGACAAGGCGCTTGCCGAAAGGAAGGAACAGATGCTTTCCGAAGTGTACAGGATGCTGGTCTGCTTCCTCGGACAGCCTCCGTTATCTTTCGAATGGACCATGCGCGACGCCGAAGGCAATGTCTTGAGCACCAAGCAGTACACTCCTCAATCCTTCTATGCCGAATACATAGGCGAAGATCTTGAAGACAATTACATCATGGTGATGAACGACCCTTCGCGCGAATACGGCAAGGTTTACGAGATAGAGTATGACCGCCATGTGTATGACGGCCACAACTGGCTGTATATCAATCTTCCTATCGAAAGGATCAAAGAGATGGCGATTGCCTCCATCAAAGGCGGATGCGCGATGTATTTTTCCTGCGATGTAGGGAAATTCCTCGATTCACGCCGTGGCACCCTTAATCTTGACAACTTCGACTACGAGTCGCTCATGGGGACCACTTTCGGCATGGACAAGGCCGACAGGGTACGCACATACGATTCGGGAAGCACCCATGCAATGACATTGATAGCAGTCGACATAGACGGACAGGGAGCTCCGGTAAAATGGATGGTTGAAAACAGTTGGGGACCTTCCGCCGGTTATCAGGGAAAACTCATCATGACCGACGAGTGGTTCGAGGAATACATGTTCAGGGTAGTTGTCGAAAAGCGTTTTGTTCCTGCCGACATCCTCGATATGATGAAACAGCAGCCGATCAAACTTCCGCCTTGGGATCCTATGTTCGCTCCTGAGCAGTAACGATCATTTCGCACCGGGTGCAGTCGAACTTCAGTAGCAGTCTGCGCCCGTTGTTTACCAATACAAGCGGCTCGGCCGTGCCTTGAGGGAGTCTTCCGCCGAATCTCGGGCACAGGCCGAGCTCTCTTTTGATGCAATATCTGCTCCGCATGAGCTCGGCTCCCTTGCGGTGTGTGATTTCGTATGCCATTTCGGGCTTTGACCCGCATCGGCTTTCATACACGGCTTGCGCAATGGAATTGGAGCAGTTGGCCTTGTAGTCCGCGATGTCAGGGCTGCGATATGCGTCTTGTGCATTGTTTGCCGGGATGATGCGGCCGGATGCTGTCGCTTCCGGGGCTGTGGCATCTTCGAGCCTTTCTGCAAGCCGCCTCCTCAAGTCGTTTATGGCGGATGCCGGAAGGAACGGAAAATCGGTTTCGCATTCTATGGAGTGCAGGCTGAAGACATGGATTCCGGTTTTCTTGCCTATCTGCCTTTCGAAACTCTCTTTCATCCGCGAAATGTTTTCGGCTTTGTCGAATGTGCCGATGAGCGTTACCGATGCATGTTTTCCGTTTTCGCACTCGGCCGTGGCGGTGATTTCGCATCTCTCGCCTCCCGGGCCCGGGGCGGAGGTCTCCCTTATTCTTACAGATACTCCGGTCTCGAGCAGTCTTTCAGGAGTGCGGTTTTCAAGCTCCTTTTCGAACCTGATGTCGCTGTTCCGGTATATTTCCGTCCCCTCCCTGAGGCCTTCTGCATATTTCGCCGTTATTGTCCCTCCCTGGCATATGTCGGCCCTGAATCCGGTCACTCCTTTGTCCGTGATGATGCAGAGCCCGTCCCCGTTGTGCAGCGGAGTATGTCCGCAAAGGCGGAAACGCACAGTGTCCCCTTTCCTTTCGAGGCTTTCGGCTTTTCCGAGTTTTTCGCCTATCGCCGTGGCGCTGTCCATGGAGCTCCATCCTTTGCCTGCCCCGTCGAGCGCGAGTCCGGTATAGCCTCGGTTGAAGGTTTTGCCGAGGTCAGGAACAAATCCTCCGTAAGGTTTTCCGTATGACTGCCTGCGCAGCCCCTCTCCTTTGCGCCCGAGTATCAGCCTGTCGAGCCCCTCGCTGTATGCCCTTACGGTATTTTTCACATAGGAGGCGTTTTTCAGCCTGCCCTCTATCTTGAAGGATGTGATTCCGGCATCGACAAGGTCGTCGAGACGGTCGATTAATGAAAGGTCTTTCAGGGACAGTAGAGCCTTGTTCTTTACAAGCGTCTTGCCATTGCCGTCTTCGAGGTCGTATCTTGAACGGCAGGCCTGGATGCATTCTCCTCTGTTGGCGCTCCTTCCTCCAAGGTATTCGGAAAGATAGCAGTTGCCGCTGTAGCAGACGCACAATGCACCGTGTACGAAGAATTCCAAATCGGCCGACACGGCTTTCCTTATCGCCTTGATTTCGTCGAGGGTCAGCTCCCTTTCAAGTATGAGCCTGCTCATCCCGAGGCTTTCAAGCCATCTTGCCTGCCGGGGGGTCCTTATCGCGCACTGTGTAGAGGCGAACAGCGGAGGAAAGTCCTTTCTTCCTGCAAAATGCGCCGGAATGGCCACATCCTGCACGATGAATGCGTCGCAGCCTGCCTCCCTGCATTGTTCCATGAGGTCGAATGCCTCGGACAGCTCGCTTTCGAAGAGGATCGTATTTACTGTCACATAGACCCTTGCGCCGAAACGGCGGGCGTATTTGCAGGTCTGTTCAATTTCCGCGACACTGTTGCCTGCATTGCTTCTCGCTCCGAAAGCCGGCCCGGCCATGTAGACGGCATCGGCACCGCAGTCGATGGCCGCGATGCCGATGTCTTTGTTCTTAGCCGGTGCTAGAAGCTCCAGTGCTACTGGCATTTGAGTTCTACGTTGACTTTATGTTTCGCGTACTCGGCAAACTGAGGGTTGTTCAGGATAGCCTTGTAGTTGACGCATGCGTTGGTTTTGTCACCCTTGGCCTCGTAGGCTGTAGCCAGCTGATAGCGGATCTGGTCGATGTTCCTGGCATTGGGAGAGGCTGCGATGAAGCCCTCGAAGTTCTCGATGGCTGCATCCATGTCGCCGAGGCCCAGAGCGGCTGTGCCGGCAATCTGCATGGCGGTAGGAGTGGGGAAGATCTCAAGGGATTTCCTGGCGTTGTCGAGGGCACCCTGATAATCCTTTGTCTTGAGGACATTGGCTGCCTGGCTGAGGTAGATGTTGGCCATCTCCTTGTCGGCGGACTTCTGTCCGAGCTCCGATGCCTTGGTGAGGGCTGTCATGGCTTCGTCAATGTTATTGGCGCGGGCAGCGGCCTGTCCGAGACGGAGATAGGCGTTGGCGTCATTGGGGTTAATCTCGACAGCTTTCCTGTATGCTGCTGCGGCGGCGGGGTAGTCCTTCTGGTTGAGGAGAATGTTGCCCTGCTGCATGTAGAGCTGGGGGATGAGTGCCTGTGCCTCTTCGGCTATGTCCTCCTGACCGTATTCGTTCGCTTTCTCAACAGCTTTTCCCAAAGTCTCGATAGCGGCTTCAATCTCGTTGGCTGCGGCCTGCTCCTTGCCGATGGCGGAAATCAGAGTAGGGATGTTCCTCTTGCAGTTGTATGCAAGTTCTTCTGCTTCGGGACCTATGAGCTCGGCTTGCGAGAGTGCTTCCTCAAAATAACCCAGTGCGGTTTCTTTGTCTCCTGCATTGAGAGCTGTGGCGCCTTCGTTGTAAAGGGCGGTTGCGGACTCCATGTCCTGTGCCAGGGCGGCAGTCGCTGAAAGTGCTGCGATTGTCAGAATTGCTAAGATTTTTCTCATATTTTTTTAATTAGTTTGTGTACAGATTTTAATTCGAACTGACAAATATACTCATATTTTCATACTTTTGTCTTATGAAATTAAAAATTTTACTGTTCGCAACTTTTTTGTTCCACTCTGCAACAGCCTTCTCCCAGATGGTGGGAGAGCTTGAGGACGATGAGAGGATAGTGGCGGGGACTCTGCCCAACGGCCTTTCGTATTATCTTGTAAATAATTCTTCGATAGAGGGATATGCTGATTTTACCTTTATCCGCAAGACCGGTATAGCGATGGAGGACAGCACTACGCGGGGCATGACTTACCTGATGGAGTGCATGGCCCTTACCGAGACGCACAATTTCCCCGACGGAGCCATTTTCTCCTTTATCGACGACATGGGGCTGAGCCGTACTGACGGCCTTGAGATAGAGGCGGAAGACTATTATACCACATATTCATTCAACAATGTGCCCATAGGGAAGAACGCCTCGGTGGTGGACTCGATGCTGCTGGCGATGTTCAATATGTCCTCCGCCCTCATCGTGGACGACCGATCGGTGGAGCGGGGAAAGCATTTCTTCCGTAATATGTTCGCCTCTTCCATGACCCTGGACCGCCGCATAGAGGACAGCCTGGCGCGGTATTATTTCGCCGGTACGCCCCTGGCCCCTCCGGCTGCGGAGGATCTGATGGAGGCTGTCGGCGGATATACGGCGGCGGATGTGGCGGCTTTCTACAAGAACAGGTGCAGGCCTGACCGGCAGGCGATAGTCATAGCCGGGGACATAGACGCCGCTGCTGTCGAGTCCAAGATCCGGGCCCTGTTCCAGATAATATCCAGACCCGGTACCCCTCTGCCCGATTTCCCGGATTCGGTCCTGGATGCCGCCGGGGGAGGGTATTTTTATTTTCAGGACAGGGAGGCCGACAGGGCCAGAGTGACGTTTGACTATATCGCAGACCCTCTGGACCCGTCTCTGCGCAATACGGCCATTCCGTTCATCTACAACTATGTGTCCGAAGTCGGAATGGATATCATGAGGAAGCGGCTGATGTCCGCGCTGGAGGACGCACCTTTTTATGCCCTGGACGTTCAGACCGGCATAGTGCCTTATCTCAACCGTATCTCCTACCGTCTTTCGGTGGAGTGCGCTCCTGAGGATTATGCGGATGCTTATGTGCTGATCCTGAACGAGGTGGAGCGTGTACTCAGATACGGAATCTCGGAAAGGGAGTTCAGAAGGAGCAGCGGGGACTTTATGGACGGGCTGGAAGAGACCTACAGCCGCCGCTCGTCTCTGGACAACAGGTATTACAGGGACCTCTGTGTCTCCAACTTTACGGACGGGTATGTGATGACGGGCATAGAGCTGTACAAGAGCTATATAGAGACAGCCGGGACTGTAGTGGACAGTTCGACGGTAACCGCTTTCCTGTCATCTGTGTTCTCTGCGGACAGCAACCGGACCGTGGTGTGCTCTTCTCCCGAGTACAGCGGAGGGCTGGAATATTTCGCCGTCAGACCGGAACCGTATAAGGAAAAATACATTCCGCGCCGTTCTGAGCCGGAGTACGCCGCCGGCAGTATTACGGACAGGACCAGGTTCGTCAATCAGTCCACCGGTGTAGTGTCCAGACGTCTGCCCAACGGAGCGAC
>DEPW01000103.1:0-149 GCA_002358965.1 Bacteroidales bacterium UBA3382 | reverse complement strand
ACTGGACTCGGAGCCGGGGAAGGTGCATTTTACGGCGGTGGCCAGAGGCGGGCTGTCCTTGTCCGGGGACAGTCTGGCGGTACTGCGCAAGTACATCAATGATGTGGCCCGGATATCGGTGGTCGGAGGCATGAACATGTATGGAATGC
>DEPW01000117.1:6497-8402 GCA_002358965.1 Bacteroidales bacterium UBA3382 | reverse complement strand
AAAAACCTGAATTTTTCAAAATGCGCCGAAGAAATGAGCATCAGCCAGCCGGCGGTGAGCAAACATGTCACAGAGCTGGAAAGCGGCTTCGGAGTGTCGCTCTTCAACCGTAGCCACAACGGTGTAAGACTGACAAGGGCCGGGGAAATCCTGCTGAAGCATGCCGAAAACATATTGAAAAGTTACGGGGACATGGAATACGAGATGAGCCTGCTGGCAGGCGCCGTCAAAGGCAGCCTCCGCATTGGGGCAAGCACGACAGCCGCGCAATATCTCCTGCCGGGAATCCTCGCCGGCTTCATCGAACGCTTCGAAGGGGTGACGGTATCCATGAAGTCGGGAAACAGCGAAATGATAGAAAAATGGCTCTCCGAAGGGACTATCGACATGGGAATCGTAGAGAACACGACACGGAGGCCGGGGCTGCATTACGAGCATCTGCTGCAGGACGAGCTCGTGCTTGCCGTCAACGCGTCAGGAAGATTCGGGCACATGGATTCCGTATCCGTGGAAAACTTGCGCCTCATGCCGCTTGTATTGCGCGAGAACGGGTCCGGGACCAGGGAAATCATAGCCTCCTGCCTCGCAGGCAAAGGAATCGGAATACATGATCTCGACATCGTCATAGAGCTGGACAGCACGGAAGCCATAAAATCATTCGTACTGGAAAGCGATTGCGCGGCGATAGTCTCGATAATCGCAATCCGCGAGGAGCTTTTTGACGGCAGGCTTAAACTCGTCGACATCGAGGATGTCGAGATGCAGCGCGAATTCGCGAGCGTCTTCAGACCGGGCGAAATGGGAGGGCTAAGGGAGAAGTTCCACCTGTTCGCCAAACATTTCGCAAAAGGATAACAAAAGGTTATACCATATAAAAATTTGCGTTGCCCGCTTACGGGATATGTTGCCTACTTTTGCCGCACAAAACATCAAGGCAATGAAAGACAACATCACAAAAATCCTCTTCGCAGCGCTGTTTGCGGCATCGTTTTTCCTGCCGACGGCGATTTCGCTGATCGCAGGGATATTACTGGCGATTACCCTTGGAGTCCCATTCAAGAAGTTCACCAAGAAGGTTTCGAAATATCTCCTCCAACTTTCCGTAATAGGCCTGGGCTTCGGCATGAACCTCTACTCGGCGGTCGAAGCCGGGAAGGACGGAATGCTGTTCACGATAGTCTCTGTCATCGGTGTGATGTGCCTTGGCGTCCTGTTAGGAAAGGCTTTCAGGCTGTCGCGCAACAATTCCTACCTGATTTCGACAGGAACGGCCATCTGCGGAGGCAGCGCGATAGCCGCCATAGCCCCGATAATCGATGCGGATGACGATGAAACCACCCTTTCGATGGCAACGATTTTCACGCTCAATGCAGCCGCGCTGCTGATATTCCCGGCAATCGGACATTGGATAGGAATGAGCCAGGAACAGTTCGGGACATGGGCGGCGATAGCCATACATGATACCAGCTCGGTCGTAGGAGCAGGGGCGGCATACGGAGAAGAGGCCTTAAAGACAGCCACCACGGTAAAACTCACACGCGCTCTCTGGATAATCCCTATGGCGATAGCAACTACATTCATCTTCAGAAAGAAAGGCAAGAAGATATCTATTCCGTGGTTCATCCTCGTCTTCATCCTCGCGATGCTTGCCAACACCTATCTCGGCATTCCGGAAGCAATATCTTCGGGAATAGTCACCTGCTCCAAACACGCCCTCAGCGCCACCCTTTTCCTCATCGGGTGCGGGATTTCCGTCCAGAGCATCAGGAACACCGGAATCCGTCCGTTCGCTTTGGGAATATCGTTGTGGGTGTTGATTTCGCTCGCCACGCTCGCCGTCACGATGCTGGTTTAGACACTGCCTCTCTTACGCTTTCGGTAGAGCTGCCAGCTGTTGATGATGTT
>DEPW01000117.1:4364-6443 GCA_002358965.1 Bacteroidales bacterium UBA3382 | reverse complement strand
AGATAGGTATAGGCCATCCAGATTGCGAGCACGGTGTTTTTCTGCCCCAGTCCCTGGCCTGCGCTTATCCTGTCCCCGTAGCGGCTGCCTATCTTCTTTCCTATAGCAAACTGGAGGACACAGGTGACCAGCCCGACAAGGGCGATGGACAGCTCGACCCACAAGGAATATTCGCTCTCGACAAGCGATTTGGTAGTCTGTGCCATGACAAGCACCAATGAGAGCGCCCACAGGTAAAATGCGGCTCCCCTGTTGTCATACAGCCACTTGTGAACTGCCGGGATGCAGAACCGCAGGAACCACGCGGCAACCAGGGGGAAGACGAGCAACGGCACCACTCTCTTCAATATTGTCAGGAAAGCCTGGAAGAAGGTAAGGCCTTCGTGCGGCTCGATCAGCGGAAAGACCGCCGGGACGAATATCGACACGACAAGATTGATTTCGATCACATAAGTTATCAGGGCATCCACTTTGCCCGAAAGTTTCTCGGTTATGATGGCCGCAGCTGTGGCGGTCGGACAGATGATGCATATCATGGCCGACTGGGCTACCACTTCATTGAAAGGGTGCAGCAGCAGATATACGCCCACCGAGCCGAAAACCTGGATGAGCAGCAGCCAAAGATGCACCCTGCGAGGCCAAAGGTCTTTAGGATGCACTTTGGTGAAAGTGAAAAGGAGCATGAAGAAGATGAGCCACGGAGGAAAATGCGACGAGACCCATCTGGCCGCCGGCACAACAGGTTCCAACGCTCCTATGTCCCTGAAGGCAAAATAGGAAAGAACGCCGACTATCATCGCGATAGGCAGCGTCCAGTCTTTGATGAATGTCAAAAGTTTCCGCATTACGGAAGGCTCCCTTTACAGCATCAGTTGCCTTCTGGTTTCCTGGGCGACGGTTTCACCTTTGATCAAGGCGAGTATCTTCAGACCGAAATCGACGGCATGGCCGGGGCCGCTCGCCGTAATGATGTTCCCGTCTTCGACTACGCCCTGCCTTTGATCCACAACGGTAACGCCTTTAGCCTCAAGGGCAGGTTCGAACCCTTCGTAGCAAGTCATCTTCAACGCCCCCTTTCCCTTGACCGCACCGTCAAGAGGAAGTTGCGAAAGCACAAGACCCGGAGCCGCACAAATGGCTGCCACATGGCCTCCTTCGGCATAATGGGATTTCATCTTGTCCATGAGCGGTTTGCACTCGGCAAGATTCTTGGTTCCGGGCATGCCGCCAGGGAAGATCATGACATCGTCCCTGCATATGTCGTCCAATGAGACGAACTCGTCTCCTGCGAATACGCTGTCCTCGACAGGGACTTCCTTCAGAAGATATTCGGCAACGACAGGAATCCCCTGCGCACTGTCGACCACATTGTCGCCCGAAACGGAAACGACCTTCAGATCGACCCCTCCTCTGACAAGCATGTCCACAGTAGCCATAGCCTCGACTATTTCAAAACCGTCGGCAAGAAAAACAAAAGCCCTTTTCATAATATTTTACAAATTTTCATAATATCCGATGGCAAAATTAGCAAAAAGTTCAAATCTTCGGAAAAAAACATTGCTCCCACAAGTTCCTGAAGGACGGCATTGATTTGGCCAAAGGCGCATAGCTGTCAGGGCGTATGCCCGTGCAAGGCAGGCCGAGTAGCATCACGGCCATGACCATCCGGTGGTCGTCGAATGTATCGTAAACCCCGGGAGACGGCATCTTCCTTTCCAAAAGCCTGCGCGTAAGGGACGAGCCTTCGATATGAATTGAGTCTCCTTGCAGCCTGTATCCTACCGAAGCCTTCGAAAGCATACGGCAGATCGAGGCGGCCCTGTCGGATTCCTTTGAGGAAAGCCTGCCCATGCCTTTGATGACCGAAGTCCCTTCGCAGTATACGGCAAAAGCGGCCAGGGCCGGAAGCAGGTCCGGACATTGGGTACAGTCGAAATCGAAACGGTGCAGCGGAGAACGCATTACCGTGTACGCCCCGCCCAGGTCTCTGACCAAAGCGCCTGCCGCCTTGAGCGCATCGAGCACGGCCTTGTCCGCCTGCAGGGAATCTCCTGCAAGCCCCGACACAGTGCATCGGCC
>DEPW01000117.1:3707-4342 GCA_002358965.1 Bacteroidales bacterium UBA3382 | reverse complement strand
CTGACGGCAGCCCCACATATGAAAACGGCAGCCGCGCTCCAGTCGCCGTCGTGTGCGGAAGGAGCGTCCGCCGACAGGGGAAGGGCGCGATAACGCTGCGGAGCGGGTATGAATATTTTTAATCGTTTACAATCGTTTACCATACGGATATCTATGCCGTATTCCGACAAGATCTTCCGTGTCAGGAAGATGTAAGGGACACTTACGGGATTGTCCACTATGATTTCCGAGGGAGCATCCATAAGCGGCAGGGCGAACATGAGACCGGAGATGGCCTGGGAACCGCCGGAACCGTCGAGCCGCGCTTTGCCCGGGCGAAGTCTTCCTTTAATCTCCAATGGCATCCGGTCGGTACACGACAGTCCGAACCGGGACAGTATGTCACGCAATTGCGACATTGGCCTGAGCGTCAGAGTGCCGCAACCGTCTATGGTTATGCCGGCATTCGCGGCGGCATCCTTAAAGACGGCGGCCAGCACCGGCGCGGCCACACGCGCCATGAAACCGGATTCCCCGACATCGATATGTAATGTGCGCTCTGTCATCTGCATCCCTTTTACTGTCAGCCGGTGCTTTATACCTATATGCGCAAATATAACTGATTTATTATATATTTTTAGAAGCTGTTTAAAATT
>DEPW01000117.1:0-3597 GCA_002358965.1 Bacteroidales bacterium UBA3382 | reverse complement strand
AAAATTTTAAACAGCTTCTTAATTGATCATCCGCAAAATTACCCGGCAAAGCCTATCGGCGTGCTTACCTCCCCGACAAAAGCACGGTCACCTCATTAAAGCACGCTTTTTGCATATTTTATGGAAAATTTCAATATCATGCGTTGCAAATCATTTTTATTGACCGCATTGATTCTCTTCATATCCGTTTTTACGGTTAGCGGTCAGATTAGGGTAAAGAACCAGATTCAACTTTCCAACATGCTGGTATTTACAGTGGTTGACCGGGCGGACGGACAGGTGGGGCTTATGTTGAGAACAGAGTCTGAAAGGGGATATGAACTGTCAAATGATGCCAGGATACTGTTCAGGCTGTCGGATGGAGAAATCATTGAACTTCAGGGGCGGTTGCTTAATGTTGACAAATTCAGGGGAACGGACGATTTCTGGATATCGTTTTCCGGCGACCACAGCTCGGCGTTCTTTTCGGACTTGGACAATGTCTTTCTGTCGGAGGCGGAGTTTGTGATTCCGCAGGAGACATTTTTTAAAATGATGAAGGGGATAAAAAAAATGAGGGTGAACATGCTTCCCAAACCGTATAACAAGGAATGGCGGAACAACAAGTTGGGAAAACAATTATCCCGGGCATATGATTATGCAAGGGAGAACGGTTTTGAAAGCGAATTTTAGAAGCTGTCATCTTTCCACCCTCGAGCGGCTCCGCGTCACGACATATACCCCGGAAAACACCAATGCGACCGCAAGGCTCTTTACCCAGCCGAAAGCGCCGATGCCCATCATCACCGAAAGCACCGTGGCCACTACCGGCTGGACATAGTTGTACATGCTGACAAGCGTCGGACGGAGCCTCTGCTGGCCGTAAATCATCAGCAGATAGGCAAGGAATGTCCCGCAAACGACCACATACAGCACTTCCAATATCACCGGCAGCGGAAGCGAGGCGTAATCTATCGAGACTATGTCTTTGTAAGCCACCGGGACGGAGACTATCATCGCATAAAGGAACATCCATTTCATCGCAGTGACTACCCTGTAACGCCCAATCAGGCCCCTGAAGAGGGACAGGTACAAAGAAAACAGCACTTGCGCCGACAGGCATAGAAGGTCGCCTTTGATCGACGATGCCGCCCCAAAAGAGACGCCATCGGTTATGAGTATTACCGCGCCCACTGCACCCATGGCGACTCCCAGCACTTTAAGCCATGTTATCGGCTCACGGAGGAAAACGGCTGCAAGAATCATCGTGAAGATCGGGGTCGTCGTCGTGATTATCGAGGCGTTAACAGGGGAAGTATAGGAAAGGCCGATGATGAAACTTCCCTGGTTGAGGACTACGCCCATAAGGGCCGCCGGCAAGAACAGTATCGCATCCTTGGCGGTAATCTTCTCTTTGGGCAAGAAGAGCGACAGTATCCAGAAACATACCGCACCCCCTATCATCCTGAAAGAAGCGAGGGCGAACGCCGGAATACCGGCGGCCAGGGCGGTCTTGCCCATGGGCGACATTATGCCCCACAGTACGGCGGCACAGGCCAGAGCCACATGGGCCGGCAATCTGTTATTTTTCGAAACCATTTGTTGCTTTCATTTTTTCGTCAATAATCAATGAAGCGGCTCTTCGCGCCGCCTCGACATCGTCGCAAACATCTTTTTCATCTATCGGGCATGCTTCCCCGGCAAGGGCAGATGCGACGATCCTGCGCTGGAGCGTACTTTTCGATTGAGGGATGTCCACTTTGCCGTCATAGCGGCAGGGCAGCGGTCCGCTTCCGTACAGTGCCATGCGCAATTCGGATACTGACGGCTGGCCGGGGGCAGTAGGCCGTCCGTCGGCGCAGGCGTATGTAAACGGAGCGCCGAGCCTCAATGAATCAAGCCTTGATTGCCGTCCGGCTTCACCCATCGCAAATGCCACAAGCCTGCCTTTAAGGGATGAGGCTACCGGATCCGAATAGAGAGACAACACCCTTTGCGGATCTTCCGGAAACAATGCCGCCGTCGCCACTTTGACGATATCCGCACCGCGCGAAAGACAATCGCGGACTATGGTGCGGAGAGACACGATATCGGGGGTCCGTTCGAAACAGTGGTAAGATATGATGATACCGCAACCGGCCTGTCTCGCCAGCCGCAAGAGGCGTCCTGACAGCGACCGGGGCATTTCCAGCTCGAGATCGACGAGATAAGCACCGGCCTCAATTGCGGCAGACAGCTGTTTTTCCGTTTTTCCCTCTCCCGCCTCGGCACAACGGCAGGTCGCGATAATGGGAAAAGGCATGGAGCACAGGCACCTTATTTCCTCGAGCGTGTATTGCGACAAGTCGAGGCGCAACTCGGCCATATCCGCCTCGGGCGTCTCGAGGATCTTGATGGTTCCTTCAAAATCGGTATCCCGGATGGAAACACATATCATATTTCGAGAAGTATTTTTTTCAATTCGTCTTCGGTCAAAGGCACTCTGACGACATCGCCCATGGATTTCGGGATGATGAGGTCGATGCGGTTGCCGTGTTTCTTCTTGTCGGATAGCATGGCCGGCAGCAGGCCGGCGACCCCGCCGTATTCAATTTTCCCGTCACGGATGCCGCATTTTTCGAAATCGCTTTCGATTTTATCTGAAAATGACGGGGCGGTTGCCCCTATTAGGGCACCTGTCCTGGACGCAAGAAAGATCCCCTCGGCGACGGCACGCCCATGAGGAACGGCGCCACGGGTGACCGACTCTATGGCATGGGCGAAAGTATGCCCGAGATTGAGCAGTTCGCGGCGGCCATGGCCGAACTGGTCTTGGGCGACTATGTCCATCTTGGCTGATGCGGCAAAGAAGACCATATCGGAAAGAAGGCGGCTCCCGACTGTTTTTCCGTAAGAATCGCTTGAAGAGAGCAGGCGGCATGTCTCTTCGTACAAGTGCGGCGCGACTATCATGAATATCTTAAGCATCTCGGCAAGGCCGGACAGGAACAGCTCCCGCGGCAGGGTGGAAACATAGCCGGGACACATGAAAACCGCAAGCGGCTGACGGACAGTACCTATCATGTTTTTACGCCCGTCAAGGTTGACACCGTTCTTGCCCCCTATGGCAGCATCTACCTGCGCCAGCAATGTGGTCGGTATGAAAACGGTCCTTACTCCGCGTCTGTATACGGAAGCGACGAAACCCGCAATGTCGGTGGTAATCCCGCCCCCGACCGCCACGATGAGCGAATCCCTGTCGGCTCCGGCCTGTTCCAGTTTGCGACATATCCTTTCCGCTTCGGACAATGTCTTGTTGCCTTCATTCGCATCGAAACGGATTAATGAACCGTTGGAGCCAAGATGTTCCCGGAAACCGGGCAGGACAGTCTCCGTCGCCACTGCGGCATTGTTGTCCATAATGACATGCATGGATGAACGGTCTATTCCGGAGAGCTTGTCGAAGAGTTCTGCGGGGCTGTCGGCGACATAGAGCACCGACTCGAGTTTATCATTGATTATCAAATCTTTTTCTTTCATCTGACTAATTCGCCGAATCCATCCATAAGACGGCGGATCATGCATAATGAAAATTTTCACCGGGTCTTATGTAATCAATTTGCAAAATTATGAAAAAGT
>DEPW01000118.1 GCA_002358965.1 Bacteroidales bacterium UBA3382 | reverse complement strand
GGTAGAGCACAACACTTTTAATGTTGGGGTCCTGGGTTCGAGCCCCAGACGGATCACAATACGGCGTTTGCCGGAAATGCTTCCTTAGCTCAGTTGGCTAGAGCATCTGACTCTTAATCAGAGGGTCCTGGGTTCGAGCCCCAGAGGAAGTACTTATAGAGCACTTGCGGCACAGGCTGCAAGTGCTTTTTTTTCAGCCATAGGGATTTTTATTATTTTATCGTTACAAAAAATTAATGGTTTTTATTATAAATTAAATCGATAATTTCTATATTTTTATAGAGAAAATCTATATTTGCAAAAAAATCATATAATATAAAAATCATGAAAATAAACCTTGTTACATTAAAATACATCGTCGCTTTGGAGGCGTATCGCAATTTTGTCAAGGCAGCCGAGGCGTGCGGTGTGACTCAGCCTACATTGAGCGCCGCTATAAAGAATATGGAAAACGAACTCGGCATAGTGATATTCGACCGTAACAGCCATCCCGTGGAGCCTACGGTGCTGGGAGCGAAAATCATCGAAATGGCGCGTCGCACGGTATACGACGCTTCGCTAATCGAGGACCTGATACTCGACGAGCGCAATGACGAAAGGGGGAAGATAGCGATGGGAGTGCTTCCTACTGTGGCTCCTTACATTCTACCGGGTCTTTTCCGTGAAATACGCACGAATCATCCGGGCATCGAGCTCAAGGTGTCTGAAATGAGGATTGAGTCCCTGTTGGAAAAACTCCGTTCGGCAGAAATAGACATGGCGGTCATGACGGCCCCGAAAGAACATAAGGCCCTGTTCGAAGTGCCTCTGTATTATGAGCGTTTCGTGGCTTATGTGGCGGAAACGAACGCGCCCATGTGGAGTACAGGGCCGGAGGCATAGACACGCTCGTCAGAGTGGTGGATGCCAACGGCGGCTATACGGTGATACCCGAATTGCATGTCTGTTTGCTCAGCGAGGCCCAGCGCAAGAATCTCCGTCCGATAGTCTGCGGAGGCAGGGACGGAAGGGAAGGCGGCTGTCCGGTGCGCGAAATCTCGCTGATGATCCGTGAAGACTTCGTCAGAGACAGGCTTTTGAACATAATCAGAGACTGTATCAGGCGCATCATACCGGAAAAAATGCTCGATTCCGGCCATTTTTCTTAATTTTGCATCCATGGAGCGAAGATTGCCGATATTGTCGCTGATCATTCCCGTCTACCGGGTAGAGGACTGCATAGCGCGGGCCTTGGATTCGGTATACTCGCAGGGAACGGACGAAAGCCTCTTCGAGGTGATAGCCGTAGATGACGGCAGTCCTGACAAGTCGGCCGAAATCATCGAGGGCTTCGCTGCGTGCCATCCCAACCTTACTCTGTTGAGAAAGGCGAACGGAGGCGTTTCGTCGGCCAGGAATCTCGGCCTCGGACATGCGCGCGGAGGATGGGTCGTCTTCCTCGATGCAGACGACGCAATCGCTCCCGGAGCCTTGTCGGAGCTGTGCAAAGCATTGCAGGACCCGTCATCGCTGCCGTATGGGGACGCGGCTTCTCCTGACATACTCATGATGCAGGAAGTGTATGCAGGCGACGGG
Organism: Bacteroidales bacterium UBA3382; assembly: GCA_002358965.1. Classification (GTDB taxonomy): domain Bacteria; phylum Bacteroidota; class Bacteroidia; order Bacteroidales; family UBA932; genus Merdivivens. The sequence goes on along the minus strand of DEPW01000118.1, from coordinate 16,503 downwards.
GCTGAAAAATATTCATGGCAGGGCATTGCGGAGGATTTGCGGGCATATACCGGGCCGGAGCTTTTCGGCAAAGGCTATTTCCGTTCCACAGTCACCGGACTCGCTATCAGGCTCGGCTTCATAAAAGAGTGCGGTGCGAGATTCGACGAGCGGACGGCGATGGGGGAGGACTCGACTTTCATACATTCCCTGCTTCCCTATGCCCGGAGCATAGTCCCCTGGAGCCGCGTGCTTTATGTGATCCATATACGCCGTGGCAGCGCGTCCCGTACCTTTACGGCCGAAAGGCTGGAGGCCTGCCGGTACAATCTCGCGGCAGCATTGGCGTTGGCGGTCAAAGTGCGTAAGGATGCGCCCGAAGCGGGGCCTCTGGTGGAGTTTTACCGTTACAGCATCCTGCTTCATTATATGAAGCTGGCGATAGAGTACCGTGTGCCACGGGCCATGAGTATATTAAGGAAGATGATTCCGGAAGGCTATCTTCCGTTGGAGACTTCCGGCATTGTGCGCGAGCTGTGGAAGATAAGGGTCATGAACCGTTCGCTGACGGCTCTCCGCGCTCTGCTTGTCATACAGAACCGTTTGTCGGGAAAACGCATTGGTTGAAGATGGAAGCGGTTGGCAAGATAGGCAATTCGAGGGAACTGAAGGCGGGAGCGGTGCTGAATTATGCCGTAATCCTGCTCAACAATCTTTTAGGGCTGCTGTACATGCCTTACATGTTGAGGATGCTCGGTCAGAGCGAGTACGGGCTTTATTCCCTCGTGGCATCGGTGATTGCCTACCTGACAGTGCTGGATCTCGGCTTTACCAATGCGGTAATCAGATATACGGCCCGGTTCAGGGCGGAAGGCAAGGTCAAGGAGCAGCAGGAGATGTTCGGGATGTTCATCCTGATCTATTCGACGATAAGCCTCGTCGCCCTTGTGGCCGGCGGCTTCCTGTATGCCAATGTTGACGGGATTTTCGGTGCGAAGATGACCTCCGGCGAGCTGGCGGAGATGAAGCCGATGCTGCTCATGCTGCTGTTCAACCTCGTTGTCACTTTCCCGTTGAGCGTCTTCGGCTCGATCATCACGGCATACGAGAAATTCGTTTTCCAGAAATTGCTCGTGATAGGCCGTCTGCTTCTCAGCACGGCGGTCATGATAGTGCTGCTGCATTTCGGGTACAAGGCAATGGCCCTTGTCGTGGTGCAGACCGTGTTCAATATCGTCCAGCTCATTGCGAACCTGATATTTTGCAGGAGGAAACTCGACATCAAGGTGAGGTTCGCCCGTTTCAGGCCCGGGTTTTTCAAAGAAGTTGCCGCATATTCTTTTTGGATATTGCTTAATACGCTGATGGACAGGGTGTATTGGAGTACGGGGCAGTTCGTGCTGGGAGCAGTCGCGGGAACGGTGGCGATTTCAGTGTTTTCAATAGCCGTCCGTCTCGAACAGATGTACATGTCGTTTTCCACCGCGATTTCTTCCGTGTTCCTGCCGAAAGTGACTTCCATGGTGGCTGGCAATGAAGGGGACAAGGCGATTTCGGACCTGTTCATCCGTACCGGCCGCATACAGTATTGCGTGCTGGCTTTGGTGTTGACCGGCTTCATAGTTTTCGGGCGGCAGTTCATCGCCCTGTGGGCCGGCGCGGGATACGAGGATGCCTACGCCATATCGTTGATATTCTTCGTACCGATGACGGTGCCGCTTGTCCAGAATCTCGGCATAACCATCCTCCAGGCCAAAGGGATGATGCGCTTCCGATCGCTGATGTATGTCGGAGTGGCCGCCCTGTCGTTGGTCTTGCAGATATTCCTTTCGAAGCGTTTCGGTGTCATGGGCTGCGCATTGGCGGTCGCTGCAGGATTGGCGGCAGGACAGATAGTCATAATGAACATATATTATTACAAGGTGCAGAAGATAGACATACCGAGGTTCTGGAAAGAGATTTTCCGTATGAGCATTGCTCCTGCCTGTCTGTGCGCCATGGCGTACATGGCATTCAAGGATGTGAGCCTGACTTCGGTCGGAAGCCTCTTGCTCGCCATGCTGGCCTATTGCGCCGTCTACCTGCCTGTCTTCTGGTTCGCGGGGATGAACGCTTACGAAAAAGGCCTGGTACGCGAATTTGTTATTAAAATCTTTAAACTGAAGAGGAAACGATAATGGCTACAGTAAATGATCCGTTTGTCGACGGTTGCTGCGGTTGCGGGGCCTGTCTCAACATATGTCCGAAAGGGGCGATAACATTCCGCGACGATGCTGAAGGCTTTGCCTATCCTTCGGTAGATGAAGCGAAATGCATAGACTGCTCATTGTGCGTGAAGGTCTGCCCGGTGTCGTCCCCGGCGGAAGAAAGACTTCCGTTGAAGGTATTTGCCGCCAAGAATACGGACCTTTGCGAGCGTAAGGAGTGCTCTTCCGGAGGCATCTTCCTGCCTCTTGCCCGTGAAGTGCTAAGGATGGGAGGCATGGTCTTCGGAGCCGGTTTTTCGGATGATTTCCGTTCGGCGTTTCATTCCTTTGCGGACGATGCCGCCGGTGTGAAGCGTTTCAGCGGCAGCAAATATGTCCAGAGCGACACTGGACGGACATATTCCCAGGCAAAGGCCTTCCTCGAAAAGGGGCTGCCCGTGCTTTATTCAGGGACTCCCTGCCAGATAGCCGGCCTTAGGAAGTTCCTCCGCAAGGATTACGACGGCCTGTATGCCGTAGATCTCGTATGCCACGGGGTGCCGAGTCCGAAGGTATGGAGACGGTACCTTGACGAGACCGCTCCCGAGGGCATGGCCTCCGTCAATTTCAGGGACAAGGTCACGGGATGGAAAAGGTTCAGCCTTGTCATGAAAGACGCTTCGGGGAAGATACTGTTTTCACAACGCGAAGACGAAAACATATTCATGGACGGCTTCCTGAAAAACCTTTATCTCCGTCCGTCGTGTTACCGTTGCTCTGCCCGCAAGGGCCGTAGCGGAAGCGATATCACCATAGCGGACTACTGGCATCTCAAGAGAGTCCTCCCCGATTTCGACGACAACATCGGCGTAGGCCTTGTGCTGGCGAACACGGACAAGGGGCTTAGGCTCTTCGAGTCGGCAGGATTCGAGAAAGTCGAAACGGATTATGCCCCCGCCCTTGCAGGCAATCCCGCCCTCGAACAGGATTTCAAGCCTCTGAAAGGCCGTGAGGAATTTTTCAGGAAAGAACCGAAGGCTAAAAGGATTGCCCCTCTCATCCGGAAATATGTGCGCGACCCGTTCCCGGTACGGCTGCGGAAAAGATTCAAGAAATTCCGGAAAAACCTTTCGAAAAGGAGGGCGCGATGAAGATAGGCATAATGACTTTCCATTGGGCGGTGAATTACGGAGCCGTATTGCAGGCATACGCCTTGCAGACTTATCTGCGCTCTGCCGGCCATGACGCTTTCATGATAGACTACAAGCCCCGCAACAGGGATTACAATCTTGCCAATCTCATACTGAACCGCAAGTTTCCGCACCCTTTCCAGTATATGAAAGAGGCGGCCGAAGACAAGGTCTTCGAAGAGTTCCGCCGGAAATATCTCGTACGCACGAGGCGTTACGGATCTTTGGACGAACTCAGGAACGACCCGCCCGAGGGTGACATCTATATCTCCGGCAGCGACCAGGTCCTGCACCCCCGTACGCTTATGAAAGGGGAGCGCCGTCCTGCTCCGGCATATATGCTCGACTTCGGTCCGGAAGCGGTCTTGCGTGCGGGCTATGCCGTAAGTTTCGGCTGTACGGCCTATCCTCCGCAGGCGGCGGCATTGGCCGGCAGATACATCAGCCGTTTCGATGTGCTTTCCGTCCGCGAAACCACAGGGGCCGATGTCGCCCGGTCTCTCGGTTACCGGAAGCCTCTGGACATAGTCCCCGACCCCGTGATACTTGCCGGTCCATCGGTTTACGAGCCTGTCCTTTCGGAAGTGCAGGCATGCGCATGCGGCCATACGGCCACATATCTGCTGCGCCGTAAAGACAATCTCGATGCACTTATAGGAAAGGATTTCGGCGATGTAAGGCCGCTGACGGACTGTACCGTTCCCCAATGGGTCTCGGGCATCAGGGATGCTTCGCGGCTCGTGACAAACTCGTTCCACGGCACTGTCTTCGCCCTTTTGTTCCATGTCCCATTCATATCCTTGCTCGAAACAGGTGCGGCCGCCGGAATGAACGACAGGTTTACGACCCTGCTTTCGCGCCTTGGCCTCCAGGGACGCATATTGCCCGGCTATGACAGCAGGCAGGCGGAGACGGTCTTCGGCAGCCCGATTGACTGGCAGACGGTGGACTCTCTCATGGAAGCATATGCCGATGAGGGCCGCCGTTTCATTGACGGAATGCTCCGGATGGCCGGATCCTAATGCGTCGCATAGCCCTCGGGATGCTTCCCCCTGAGATGCATGCTTTCATAGATTTCCTGGATTCTGGCCAGATCGGCGGCGGCATTGTCGGTAAGTTCGAAACGCTTTCCGTATCCTACGCGCTTGGTTCCCCAGTCGAAGTATCCCAAGTATACCGGTACCCCGGTGGCCCTCGCTATGGTGTGGAAGCCGGTCTTCCATCTTTTTACGGCCTTCCTTGTCCCCTCCGGGGCTATGGCCAAATGCAGCCGCTCCTTTTTGTCGAACTCATGGATGAGCGAGCGGACGAGCATGGCGGCACCCTTGCCTCTGTCTACCGGGATGGCTCCCAGCTTTTTCAGGACAGGCCCCAGAGGCCAGAAGAAAAACTCCTTCTTGATCATTATGTGCGGATCCCCTCCGATCGATTTGTAATAAAAATATGAAACGGGGAAATCCCATATCGAGGTGTGGGGTACCCCGAGTATGACAGCCTTCGGTTCGGGTACAGGCACGGGATCCACAGCGGTCCATCCCATGAGCTTGAGCATTAATTTACAGAATCCTCTCCACATTTGCGTTTACATCTTCAAGTTCGACTTCGGATTTAAGGTTCTTCTTTATGAACTCCTGCCTTTCCATGGTGTTGTCCCCCATGTAAAATTCCATGATTTCCTGTATCGAGTCCTCGTCGGTGATTGATACCTGGTCCAGCCTCATGTCTTTGCCGATGAAGTGCCGGAACTCGTTCGCGGAAATCTCGCCCAGGCCTTTGAACCGGGTGACTTCGACCCCGTTTTTCAGCCTTTTCGCTTCGCTCTCCTTTTCTTCTATCGAATAGCAGTAGCTCGTTTCTTTCTTGTTCCTCACCCTGAAAAGCGGAGTCTGCAATATGTACACATGCCCCCGCCGTATGACATCGGGGAAAAATTTCAGGAAGAATGTCGTTACCAGCATCCTGATGTGCATCCCGTCGTTATCGGCATCAGTGGCAATCACCACATAGTTGTAGCGGAGATTGTCGGTATCCTCTTCGATGCCGAGAGCGGAAACGAGCAGATTGAACTCTTCGTTTTCGTAAATCACTTTCTTGCTGGCCTTGTAGCAGTTGAGCGGCTTTCCCCTAAGGCTGAATACCGCCTGTGTGTTGGCGTCCCTGATCTGCGTGATTGTTCCGCTTGCCGAATCTCCCTCGGTTATGAAGATGTAACTCTCTTCTCCCAGTTCGTTCTTGTCTCCGTAATGGTAGCGGCAGTCGCAGAGCTTCTTGTTGTGCACGGATGCCTTCTTCGCCCGTTCCTTCGCCTTTTTCTGCACTCCGCTCATCTCTTTTCGCTCTTTTTCGGAACTTTGGATCTTCTTCAGGAGGACATCCGCCGTATCCTTGTTGATGTGCAGGTAGTTGTCGAGGTTGGTCTTTATGAAATTGTTCACGAAATTCCTCACCGTCGGTCCGTCTTTCCACATTTCGGTCGAACCGAGCTTGATCTTTGTCTGTGATTCGAAATTCGGCTCCTGTATCCTGATGCTTATCGCCCCTACCATGCCCTGCCTTATGTCTGAAGGATCGAAGTCTTTTTTGTAAAACTCTTTGACGGCTTTGGTTATCGCTTCTCTGAAAGCTGCAAGATGCGTCCCCCCGTCGCGGGTGTTCTGTCCGTTGACGAAGGAAGCTATGTTTTCGCTGTAGTTGTTGTCATGCGTCATCACTATCTCTATGTCCTCTCCGGTAAGGTGTACTGGAGGATAGAGCGGCTCGTCTTCCATCGAGTCGTTTACAAGGTCGAGCAGTCCGTTTTTCGAAACGAAACTCTCCCCGTTCAGCCTGATTGTGAGCCCTTTGTTAAGGTAGGTGTAGTTTTTCACCATCGTCAGTACTATTTCCTTGTTGAAACCGTACTCGCCGAAGATCTTCTTGTCCGGGGTGAACCTTACCATGGTTCCGTCCTTTTCGTCCGACGGCCTTGTTTCGCTTTCGACCAGGCAGCCTTCGGAAAACCGGGCGTATCTCGATTCGCCGTTTCGGAAACTTTCAATATAAAACTCTGACGAGAGCGCATTGACCGCCTTTGAGCCTACGCCGTTAAGTCCCACGGATTTGGCATAGACTTCCCCGTTGAACTTCGCTCCGGTGTTCAGCTCGGAGACCACCCTTACGAGCGAGTTCAGCGGTATCCCGGCCCCATAGTCCCTTATGGCGGCGGTCTGTCCGTCTATGTCGATCACTATGGTCTTCCCATGTCCGACGGCGAACTCGTCGATGGAATTGTCGATGATTTCCTTCAGCAGCACATATATGCCGTCCCCTGGCGTGTCGCCGTTGCCGAGGCGTCCTATGTACATGCCTGGACGGCTGCGTATGTGTTCCTTCCATTCGAGAGTGATTATCTTGTCGTCGTTGTAATCCTGCGTGCTCATTTAACCAAACAATCAAAAAATTTGCGGCAAAATTACGAAAATTTCCTGACTTGCATGCGGCATTTGTTCGCGGATGTCCCGTGGAATCCGGTGCGGTTCGATGCCGTTTCGCGGATATAATTAAATTTTTACTAACTTTGCCGCTTAATCATAAAGAAAAACGCAGAGAAAATGAAGAGAAACATTCTTTTGTATTTGGCAGCAACGGTTTTGGCCGTGGCTTCATGCCAGGAACAGGCGGTTCCCGATATGCCTAAAGGTACATTGTCTTTCAGCCTCGGATATGACGGAAGCGAATATGTGGATATCGCCACCAAGGCGGACTTCGAGATAAGCAAGATGGCCGTTGTCATCGAGACGGCGGAGGGCGACGAGGTGCTGTCCTATGCCGATGCCTCATCCATGCCGGCCGAAATCGAACTCGAGCCGGGACAATATAGCGTAAGGGCGTATACTTCCAATGTGTCTGCTGCGGCATTCGACAACCAGTCGTTTTCCGGAACGAAGGATTTTGAGATAATCCAGGACGAAAACACTGCCGTGGCGCTTGTCTGCACGCTCGACAATGTCAAGGTGTCGGTAAAGCTCGATGCTTCCTTTACGGAACTGATAGCCGATTATAGCGTTACGGTGACCGCGCTCGACTATGACAAGGCCCTTGTCTTCGCTCCCGAAGATATCGAGGCGGGGCGATCAGGCTATTTCGCAGTCTCCCCGTTGCAGGTGAATGTGATAGGCCGCAGGATATCGAATGACGGGCAGGTTAACATCGTAAGCACTATCGAGGATGTAAAGGCGCGCGACCATTTCATCCTGAACATCTCCGTAAGCGATACGCCTCAGGCCGAGGGTACGGGCGCGATCGATATCAGTTTCGATGACAGCACCAACGACAGGGTGGTGGACATCGAAGTCCCTGGCGACCCTGAGCCGGAGATAGGCGCGGCTCCCGAGATAGCCTTTTCCTGCCCTGAAGATGTTACTTTTACGGATGCAGAGGCGGCAGGGGCCACTGTCGATGTGACCGTGACGGCGGAAAACGGGATAGAAAACCTCTATGTGAAAATTGAATCCCAGGAACTTCTGTTCATGCTTTCAATGCTTCCGATGAGCGATGCGGTGAAGTCCGGCAACTGGGACATAGCCAATATCGACGATGACGACCTTGCCGAGTTCCTCGGAGGCCTCGGACTTCACGATCCTTCGGCTCCGATCAAAGGCAAGACCGAACATACCTTCTCGATAGGCGCGTTCATGAGCCTGATGCCGGCATCGGACAATCCGTATCCGTTCGCAATCCGCGTAGTGGATTCGCAGGGACTCGAAGCCGAAAGGACCCTTACCGTGCATAGGGTGAAAGAATGATTTTTAAATGTTATAGCATGAGATTTTTCCGTATTATCGCCCTTGCGGCGCTATTGGCGACAGTTGCAGTCTCCTCGGCCCGTGCCGAAGAGGACGCGAAACCGTTCGACAGGGGACTCGGCAGGGACAAGTCTTTCATCTTCGTCCCAAAGGGGACCGTAATGGCGGGACTTTCGGTGTCCTATGCCAATTATGACTTCGACAATTACAAATTCCTTGTCGTCGACGGCTTGACCGTTTCGGCAAGCAGTTTCGGGATTTCGCCCCATGTGTCCTATTTCGTGAAGAACAATCTTTCGGTAGGTGCGCGTTTCGGTTACGATTCCTACAACATAGGCATGGGAGGGGCTTCGATTGACCTGTCTGACGATCTGGGTTTCGATATCGGCGACTCGAACATCATCAACAGGAGTTATTCGGTGTCGCTGACGATGAGGAATTATTTCCCGATATCCGACAGCCGCCGCTTCGGCTTTTTTACCGAAGTGAGACTTACCGGAGGTTACGGACAGGGGAAAAACTATCATGTCGAAGGCGGTGAAAAATACGGGACTTACCAGGAAATGTCCCAGCTGGAGCTCGGCTTCATCCCGGGGATAGTGTTCTTCGTGACCAACGAGACGGCTTTCGAGGTTTCGGTAGGCGTACTCGGTTTCGATTATATGCGTACGCGTCAGTATACCAATCAGGTATACGAGGGCACTTACGAAAAGAGCGGGGCTAATTTCAAGATAAATATCCTGAATATCAATTTCGGGATAACATTCTATATTCCTACGAAGGTGTCAAGGAGCATTTGAGATGGCTGACAGATATATATCGTTGATTTTGTTGTTTTCGTTGTCTTTCATGGCTTCCGGCTGCCTGAAGAACGATATGGCATATCCGGATGTGAAGCCGGCAATCACTTCCATACGGTTCGAGGGCCAGGTAGGCGAGGCGGTCATCGACAATGATGCGAGGACGGTCACGGTCGATATTTACGAAACCGTCGACCTGTCAAATGTGAAGCTTCTGGAAATATCGTCCAATTACGATTCGATCATCAGTTACGGCGATGGAGTCGTCCAGTCCAATTCCGCGACTTACATGGATCTGCGCAATCCTGTGACAGTCACGGTAAGCGTTTATGAGTCTTTCGAATGGACAATCGTTGCCAGGCAGCAGATACAAAGGTATTTCAGGATTCGCAACCAGGTGGGCGGCGAGGATATCAATACGGCCGAAAAGATGGTGGTCGTGCGCGTAGCCGAGACCAACCCTCTGTCGCAGATCGAAGTGATGGAGGCAAAACTCGCAGTGGAGGGCAGCGAAATCGTGCCGGCGGTCTCGGAAGTGCATGATTTTACGGACATAGTGTATTTCGATGTCTCGTATGAAGGGGATTCGGAAAAATGGGGAGTCCGCGTGCTTCCGTGGGAGGTAGGCGAGGAGATAACCTGTGTCAACGCCTGGGCATACAGCGTGGATGTGACCGGGACCGTGTCCGGCGATGTCTCGGCCGCCGCTTTCGAATACAGGAAGGCCGGTGATGGATCGTGGACCAGGTTCGACGGCGAAGTCTCCGTGGACGGAGTCAATATTTCCGCAACTATCGGAGGGCTTGAAGACGGTACGGACTATGTATTGAGGCTTGTCGGCGGGGAAGGCGTTTCGGCAGAGACGGATTTCCGGACCGAGGTCGCCATGCAGATTCCGAACAGCTCGTATGACGCGTGGTTCATGAATGAAAGCAACGCATGGGAACCCCGTGCCGGCGAGGATGCCGAAATATGGTGGGATACCGCCAATATGGGTGCCAATACTTTAGGTCCGGTGAATCCTTCGGCTCCGGAAGATGCTTTCGTGGCCGTCGCGGGTGAGGGAAAGAGAGCCGCAAGGCTCGAAACCAGATCGGTGTTAGGCGTAATGGCCGCAGGCAATCTCTATAGCGGCCGGTACAAAGGCACCGAAGGCCTGTCGGCTCTGTTGGAGTTCGGGGTGCCGTTCGAGTCGCGTCCCATAGGCCTCAGGGGCTATTATTCATACGAGCCTGCGACCATAAACAAAGTGGACGAACCGTATGAAGACCTGATGGGCCGTACTGACATGTGCCAGATATACATCATGCTTACAGCGTGGGACAAGCCTTTCGATGTGAACAGCACGAAGCGGCAGTACATCGACATGGACGACCCTGACATACTTGCTTTCAGAGAGCTCGTCAGCGACAAAAGCACCGGCGGGGAGTATGTCGAGTTCTTCATTCATCTTGACGATATGGCCTGGAGGGACAAGACGCGCAAGGCCACCCATATCGTTGTGATTTCATGTGCGAGCCGTTATGGCAACTATTTCACCGGAGGCGTGGGCAGCGTGCTGTATGTGGATGAGTTCGAACTGGTATATGACGAATCTTCCATTCCGCGCGACGGTTCCGTGCTGATAGTCGACAAGGATTTTGCCAACAGCAACATTGACATAGGCGACAGAGAGTAAGTTTAGAAAAGTCTTTCGATGAACATCGCCGCATATCCGCAAATCAGGGCGATGAAGGTATTGAGGAGTTTCGTCACGGCGAAACTCTTTTTGTTCGAGGCGAGCAGCGGAATCGACGAGTGGCCGTCCTGGGATATGGAATTGGCAAGCAGGACAGAGAACGGGATGCTTCCGCTGGCGAACAGCGTGACGAATATCAGATTCGGGCCTGATTCCGGAATGATTCCTATCAGGGAGGCAAGGAGTATCATCAGGGGGATGTTCTGCCCCATCCACGAAGCTATGTCGAGGTGCTGTGTGCAGATGTGTACGAGCGCGAGCGCTCCGAGCGTCCAGAGGAAAATGGAGAGCGCATGGCGTTTTATGATGTGCGTTTCAATGTCTACGAACTTGCGGCTTCCGAATATCGATGCGAACACGAGCGAGACGGCCAGTATGCCGAAAAGGATGTTCATCCACGCTTCATCGAGCAGGTTTATGCGTATGGCTGTGCCGCTTTCGTTGGCGTGGGAGTGTCCTATGGCGCCGCTGAGAAGGGCGGCTATGAACAGCAGGAAGCCGAAAGCGAGGCCGGCCCTTTTCCATGCAAGCCTTCCATCTCCATTGTGAACCGGAGCTTCATGACTGTCGCGGATTGCGTCACATGCTGCAGCGTCCGCATTTGCCGCTCCGCCTGCTCCCGAAGGCCATATCCTGTCGATAAGGATTCCGAAAAATATGGACAGTACGAACATTATCGCCGTAAGCAATACGGCTTTTCCCGGGAACATGGCCAGCATTACGAAGGCTTCGTCTCCGGAAGACGCTATCATCATCGCGGTGAGCGCTCCGAGACTTATCATCCTGCGGCTGTACAGCGATACCGTGGCGAATCCTCCCATGCATCCGGGGATACAGCCTAAAAGGGCGGAGAATACGATCTGTCTCACTCCCGCCCCGCGGAATCTTTCGAAAAACCTTCCACCGGATTTTTCGTTGATGAGTTCGATCATCAGCATCATGCAGATGACGATGCCTGTGATGAGTATGCTGTCTGTCAGGATGCCGGTCATCTTCTGCGGTATCTGTCAAGAAGCTCTCCTGCGGCACTGAAGGATTCCAGTTCGCCTTTCAGCACGGCCTCTTCATAGTATGGCAGAAGCTTTTCTATCTCGGCATCTTCATAAAACATTTCCTTGAGCGATTCGTTGATGCTTTCGTACATCCAGTATCGGGCCTGTTCGCGTCTTCGGCGGACATAATAACCGTTGCCTTTTGCGAGCTCGAAATATTCCTTGATCTTTTCAAGTATCTCTTTGAGGCCTTCCTTCGTCACTGCGGAAGATGTCAGTGCGGTAGGCTTCCAGCCGGATTCGGTGGGTGGGAACAGGGCCAGGGCGTTTCGGTACAGTGCCATGGCCATGGTCGCCTTGTCCACATTGGTCCCGTCCGCTTTGGTGATGGCGATGAGGTCGGACATCTCCATTATTCCGCGCTTTATGCCTTGAAGCTCGTCTCCTGCGCCGGAAAGCATGAGCAGCAGGAAGAAGTCGCTCATCGAGTGTACCGCGGTCTCCGACTGTCCGACGCCCACGGTCTCTATGAATATGACATCGAAGCCTGCGGCTTCGCACAGCAGTATGGTCTCCCTTGTCTTTCTTGCGACCCCTCCGAGCGAACCCGCGCTCGGACTCGGGCGGATGAAGGCATTCGGGTCGTTGCATAGCGTTTCCATCCTGGTCTTGTCTCCGAGGATGCTGCCTTTTGTCCTTTCGCTGCTCGGATCGATTGCCAGTACGGCCAGCCTGTGACCCTGGGATGTGATGTACCCTCCGAACGCTTCGATGAAGGTGCTTTTCCCTACGCCCGGTACGCCTGTGATTCCGATCCGCATGCTTTCGGCGGTGGCCGAATGTTTCTGGCACGCGGCTATGATTTCGTTGGCGATGGCCCTGTGTTCGGGCAACGAACTTTCCACAAGGGTTATCGCCTGGCTCAATATCGTCCTGTCTCCTTTGAAGATTCCTTCTATGTAGAAGCCTGCCGGCTGCAGGACCTTCTTCTTTTTAGGTATCCTGTCAAGGTAGGGGTTTACTGCCGGCGGGTGGGCTATCCCGTCCTGGATCCCGAGTGCGCTGTCGTTATTGTGGTAGTCGTCGAAAAAATCTCCTTGCTGTTTCATTTTCTGGGTTGCGGTTATTTTATGTATCCTTGTATGAATATGTTCACCATCGGCCTCTTGGGCGAATTTGTCGTTAGCGTGACTATTATCAGGATTTCCTCTCCGGGCGTCCTTTCCGAAGTGTCGAATGTGAAATCTATCTTTCCGCTGCCGTTGGGCGGTATCGGCCCTGGAAGCGTCAGGCTGACATCGTCGGAATCGGCCTCTATCTTGTGTATCTTCAGCGGGCTTCTTCCCTGGTTTTTCAATGTGAACGAGCCTTTCACCTCCGTACCCGTGTTTACGGGATTGAAAGTATAGCTGCTTGAGGCGAACAGGGGCAGCGCCCCGTCCCTGATCTCGTCTTCGCTCCATGAGCTGAAATCCTCTTTTATGAAGCATCTGATTTCGATAGGTCCTTCTCCGTGCTGCCCGGTCCCGTTTACTACTGGGATGGCTTCATACACGGTCTTCCCCCATTTTCCTTCATCGGCAGTCACCTTGAAAGTCATTTTCGCCGTGCTTGCGGCCGGTATCGGATTGGGGGATACGCTGATTTCCAGTCCGGGGGTGACGGATGTGAAACTTATTCTGGCCGGAGCTGAAGATGTGTTGGCGACATAGGTCTCGTCGCTTCTGGATTTCCCCTGGTCGATATTGCCTATGGAGTATTCGCCCTTGCGCAGTCCCAAGGCTCCGTAGGCTACAGGGTATATTTCGTCGAGCCTTTGCTCCTTGTCGATGCATACTCCCCTTACTCTCAACAAAATGGGCTTAGTGTAATTGGAGACATATACCGTTATCGTCTTGTCGAACGGGTACGGGCCTTCATCGTTGGTGTATACTACCGTTATCGTGCCCTTTCCTCCCGGCATCACAGGCTCTTTCGGCCAGTCGATGGTGGTACAGCCGCAACTCGTGACGACATTGTATATCGCCATCGGGGTCTTCCCGACATTTTCAAAAGCGAAACTGCATTCTGCCGGCCCGCTTCCGAGCTTGAGCGTTCCGAAATCGTGTACGGTATTGTCGAACCTTACGGCGTCGCCGAATGTCTCTGCGGTCTGTGCTGAGCAGATCGAAGCCGATATCGCAATTGCCGTGAGCGCCAACAGGTATCTGTATATTTTCATGTCCCTATGAAGACTTTTTTAAAAATTATTCCACAAATATAAGCCATATTTGGCTCCAATTAAAAAAAATGTGATATATTTGCGGTTCAAAATACAGGCTTTTATTAATTTTTAATGGTTTTATTATAATGGCTTACAAAATTTCTGAAAATTGTGCTGCTTGCGGCACATGTATCGATGAATGTCCGGTAGGGGCTATTTCAGCAGGCGATATTTACAAAATCGATCCAGACAAGTGCATCGAGTGCGGTGCTTGTTCGGATGTATGCCCGACGGGTGCGATTTCATTGGCTGAATAATCCCGGGCTGAACCGATATAGCAAACGACAGGATGACCCGAAGCCTCAGGCTTTCAAGGGTCATCCTTTTTTTTGTCGGATATCATTAATTTTGTTATCTTTGCAAGATTAATTTACGAATATTATTAGCGAATATAGACTGAAATATGGCATTTGCGGATATTTTGAAGAAGCTGTTCGGCTCGAAGGCCGAGCGTGATATGAAAGCCGTCAAACCGATTCTTGAAAAGGTGCTGGCGGCTTATGAGAGGATAGACAGGCTGTCTGTGGACGATCTCCGTGCGGAGAGCGCCAAATTGAAGGAGCGCATCGCTTCCGCGATCGGAGCCGATGAAAAAAGGATAGCCGAGATAAAGCTCGAACTTGAAAAGGACCTGCCCGTGGACGAGAAGGAAAAGCTCGCAAGCGAGGCGGATGCATTGGAGAAAAACATCGACGACACCATAGAGAAAGTGCTCGGGGAGATACTTCCCGACGCCTTTGCCATAATGAAATCCACAGCCAGAAGGTTCGCCGAAAATAGCGAAATCCGTGTGAAAGCCACTGATTTCGACCGGAAACTGAGCGTTACCAAAGACTTTGTCAGTGTCGAAGGCGACGAGGCGGTATGGAAAAATTCATGGTCCGCCGGCGGCAATACGATCGTCTGGGACATGGTGCATTACGATGTGCAGCTCGTCGGAGGTATCGCCCTGCATCAGGGTAAGATAGCCGAGATGGCCACGGGTGAGGGAAAGACCCTTGTGGCTACGCTTCCGGTGTTCCTGAATGCATTGGCAGGCAAGGGGGTCCATGTAGTAACGGTCAACGATTACCTGTCAAAGCGAGACTCCGAGTGGATGGGGCCTCTTTACATGTTCCACGGACTTTCGGTGGACTGTATCGACAAGCACCAGCCTAATTCGGATGCGCGAAAGGCGGCATACAATGCCGATATCACCTTCGGTACGAACAACGAGTTCGGCTTCGATTACCTTAGGGACAATATGGCGATATCCCTCAAGGATCTCGTGCAGCGCAAGCATCATTATGCCATAGTCGACGAGGTGGACTCCGTGCTCATCGACGATGCCCGTACCCCTCTGATCATCTCCGGCCCGGTGCCGAAAGGGGACGACCAGCAGTTCATGGAATACAAGCCTTATGTGGAAAAGCTCTACATGGCCCAGAGGCAACTCGCGATAGGCTATCTCAATGAAGCCAGGAAACTCATTGCCGAAGGCAAGAACGACGAAGGAGCCGTGCCGCTTCTGCGCGCCCACAAGGCCTTGCCTAAGATGAACGCTCTGATCAAGTTCCTCAGCGAGCCGGGCATGAAGCAGCTCCTGCTGAACGTGGAAGGCCGCTATATGCAGGACAACAACAGGAACATGCACATAATCACGGATCCTCTCTATTTCGTGATAGACGAAAAGCAGAGGACCGTCGACCTTACGGACAAGGGACATGACCTGCTCAGCGAGAAGTTCGAAGACAACAGATTCTTCGTGCTTCCGGATGTGGGCGAGGAGATTGCCGAGCTTGAAAAGGATACCGCCCTTACCGATATGGAAAAGCAGCAGAAGAAGGATCAGCTGCTTTCCGAATATGCTATGAAATCCGAGAGGGTGCATACCGTGAACCAGCTCCTCAAGGCGTATGCGATGTTCGAAAAGGATGTCGAATATGTCGTGATGGACAACAAAGTCAAGATAGTCGACGAACAGACCGGCCGTATACTCGAAGGCCGCCGTTATTCCGACGGACTCCATCAGGCTATCGAGGCCAAGGAAAATGTGAAGGTAGAGGCCGCAACGCAGACTTTTGCGACGATCACTCTCCAGAATTATTTCAGGATGTACCACAAGCTTGCCGGTATGACCGGTACGGCCGAGACGGAAGCAGGAGAGTTTTGGTCCATTTACAAGATGGATGTGATGGTGATCCCGACGAACAAGCCTGTCATCAGGGTGGACCAGGACGATATCATCTACAAGACCAAGAACGAAAAATACAAGGCAGTCATAGAGGAAATCGTCAATCTCACCCGGCAAGGCCGTCCGGTGCTTGTCGGTACGGTGTCTGTCGAGGTTTCCGAATTGCTCAGCCGCATGCTCAGGATGCGCGGAATCAATCATCAGGTGCTGAATGCCAAGCAGCATGCGCGCGAGGCGGAGATAGTGGCCCATGCAGGTGAAGCCGGCACCGTCACCATCGCGACGAACATGGCCGGCCGTGGTACGGATATCAAGCTGGATGATGATGCGCGGGCAGCGGGCGGTCTGAAGATCATCGGTACGGAGCGCCATGAATCCAGACGTATCGACAATCAGCT
>DEPW01000052.1 GCA_002358965.1 Bacteroidales bacterium UBA3382 | reverse complement strand
CGAACACGAATTCTACAGCGTAAGACTTTATGTTTATCGTGTTTTCATCTTCACTTATCGTGCAAGGCTTTCCGTTTCCGTAAGCATAAGGGGCAGGCTCAGACTTCTTCAGCAGGAACTGTTCGGTAGCTACGACGGATCCTGCAGGAAGGAGGCTGCGTCCGTCCTTGTCGGCGATATCGAAATTTATGTACCATGTCTTTGACGGCGACATCTGCGGATATTCTACCGTAAATGTCTTTTCCTGCTGCGGTCCGACCGGAATGATGATGCTTCCCTTGCGTACGGTCTTTCCGTCAGCCTGTATCGAATACCTGATTTCATAATCCTTCAGATCCGTGAAATAAAACCTGTTCAGTACTTTGAATATTCCTTTTTCCAGATTTTCAGGAGTGACGGCAATATCCTGGTAGACATGTTTCACTTCTTCAAGCGCAGGGTGTGGAAGCCTGTCCGGTCCGATAAGGCCGTTGCAGCAGAAGTTCCCGTCGCTCGGCATGTCCTTTCCATAGTCTCCTCCGTATTTCCAGAACAGACGTCCGTTGCTGTCCGTAGCCGCCATGCCCTGATCGACCCAGTCCCAGATGAAACCTCCCTGAAGGTTAGGGTACCGGTAGATATACTCCCACTGCAGATCGAGCGATCCTGTAGAATTTCCCATGCTGTGGGAATACTCTGAAGGGCATACAGGTTTCGCACATCCCTTTTCTCCCATGCGGCGGAACCAGTCTGCGCCCGGGTATTGCGGAACGAACATATCGGTATTCCATTCCAGAATGGCTCTTTCATAGCATACCGGACGGTTCATCCCGTTCTGCTCGCGAAGCTTCATCTCTTCGTAGCAGCGGTAGAAGTTGTAGCCGTTGCCTCCCTCGTTGCCCAGAGAAAGTATCGTCACGCAAGGATAGTTCCTTGTACGCATATACATGTTCATTACCCGGTCCCTGTGTGCGCTGTACCATGCCGGGGCGTTCCCGAGCGTCCTGTCCAGGCTGTAGCCCATGCCATGGGATTCGATATTCGCTTCGGAGTACACATAGAATCCCAGACTGTCGCACAGTTCATAGAAGAAACGCGGAAGAGGGTAATGGCAGGGCCTGATGGCGTTGATGTTGCTCCTGCGCATGAGGGTCAGGTCTTCAAGCAGGTCTTCCCGTGTAATGAAGTGTCCGGTATAAGGGTTGTGTTCATGCATGTTCACGCCTTTGAATTTTACCGGCTGTCCGTTTACCAGAAAAGTCTTCCATTGTCTGCCCTTGACCGTATTCCCTTCTGTCCAGTCTTTTATCTCGAACTTCCTGAATCCGACGTTGAATCTGGTGTATTCGCCGTTTACGCACATTATAAGTCTGTAGAGTTCAGGGTGTTCAGCCGACCATTTCCTTACTTGCGGGATAGTGTCCGTGAATTCTTTGTATTCTGATACCGTTCCTTTTCCTTCGGAAACCGTTTTTCCTGATTTGTCTTCCAGACAATATGAAAAGTCTACCGGAGTGTCTGCTCCTGTCAGTATCCTGAGTGCGAAAATCCCGTCTGTCAGGCTGTCATCGAGGGTCGAAACCACTTCGAAGTCAAATCCTGTGGATTCTTTTTCCGATGAAAGGTAGACGTCTCTCTCGATGCCGCTTATTCTCCAGAAGTCCATGCATTCGAGGTAGGATCCTGCACTCCATCTTGTTATCTTTATCACCAGATCGTTCTGTCCCGGACGGAGATACGGCGTGATATTGTAACGGACAAGATCCTTGGAATCGCAGGCATATCCTGTCTCATTTCCGTTGACATAGACGTAGACACCTGATTTAGCCCCGCATATGTTCAGGAATATTTCCCTTCCGTCCCATGATTCCGGTACATCGAAGGTCCTGAAATAGACTCCTGCAGGAGTATCTTCCGGGAGGGACGGCGGATTTGGGTTCTTGGTGGCGAATTCGTATTTCTGGTTTACGTATATTGCCGTCCCGAATCCTTGCATTTCCCAGTTGCCTGGTACTTTAATGTCGCTCCAGGATGCGGCGTCGGATGCTGAAGTATGTTCAATCCTGTCCGGAATCTGTTTCTGGGAATCGAAATACCTGAATTTCCATTGTCCGTTGAGGCTGCGGTAATAGGGGCTTTTCTCGAAAGCCTGCATGGCCGCTGAGTCTTCTGTCGGATAGAATATCAGTTCAGTACGTTGGGCATCACCGTTTACTGTGGTGACGCACAGGTCTTTCCAATAAGGAAGCTGAGCTGATGCCGATAGTGGGCATATCGCCAAAGCTAAGGTCAGGATGTGCTTGATTGGTGTCATTGTTTGAGTTTGTTGGTGGTTGTCGTTTCAAATCTTACAAATTTATGTATTTGTATTGAAATAAAAAATGTCCGGATTTTACGACTTGAAATGCAAAATCCGGACGAATAATTTACAAAGTATTGATAATCAATATTCTTGCGGAGAGATCGGGATTCGAACCCGAGATACGATTTTGTCGTATACACGCTTTCCAGGCGTGCCTCTTAAGCCACTCGAGCATCTCTCCAGAATGGGATTGCAAATATACGGAGAGTTTTCGTAAATTTGCAACTTTAAACCAAATATCTTAAAAAACACTATCGTAATGAAACTCCTTAATGAGTTCAAGACATTCGCCTTGAGAGGGAATGTAATCGACATGGCCGTCGGTGTAATCATCGGCGGAGCTTTCGGCAAGATCGTGTCGTCGCTGGTATCAGACATTGTCATGCCTCCTATCGGACTACTCATCGGCGGACTGAATTTCAGCGACCTCAAATGGACGATGAAAGATGCAGTAACTGATGCAAGCGGAGCGGTCGTCAGCCCTGCAGTAACACTCAACTGGGGCAATTTCGTACAGGTCACCGTCGACTTCCTGATTATCGCCATCGTGATTTTCGCAGCGATCAAATTCATCAACACGCTGACGGCGAAGAAAGCCGAGGAAAAACCGGCTCCCGCACCAGCGCCCAAACCTGACGATGTCAAACTGCTCGAAGAAATACGCGATTTGCTTAAAGAAAAAAAATAGCATACGCAGCAACCAGCAACATACCCCCTCGTGAAACAGGCCAAACGCTTCCGGGATGGGGTACTCATAATACTGAAATCTATGAAAAAAGTCATCATCGTCCTATCACTGTCAATCATGGCTTCCTGTACCTCTAACGAGAAAAAAGCCGAGGATCTGATTAAAGACAAACTCATAAGCCTGGACTCCTATGAGCCTATATCGACAAAAGTCGATAGCGCATTCATTGACATGGCGGCTATCGATCCAATCATAGAAATCTGTCACGAAATCAACAATCTGACAGATCAAATGAACATATGCGAACAATATGAAGAGAAGACCGAATCATATTTGTACGACTCCGCCAGGGAACTTTCAGAAAAGCTTGCTTCCCTAAAAGAAAATGTCGCCAGATATTACAAAGGAGAATTTACCGGTTGGAAAGTAAGTCATAGTTTCAGGTATCTTAACAGACATAGCTATATGAGTCTTAACAGATTCAGTTCCACGCCCACGGAGAGGGAAATGATTTTCTTTTGCGACAAAGAGTTTACGGATTGTTTCGGATACGATGCTGACGGATTTGAAATATTCACGGAAATTTTGAAAGCCGTAAATGAATCAACTTCAGACGAAGATCTGATGAATGATATCAGCACAATAGCCGGAAATCCTGAATTACAGCCATCAAAGGCATACAGACCGGTGAAGCAGCCCTACTTCAATCTGGCAAGGTAAGCACTCCCTTTGTAATCAGAACCGTTTCCGGACAATGAAGTAAAAGACTGAAGCGGCAACGCCTACAAGGCCTCCAGTCCAGCCGACCGAAGACACGGACAGATGGTCGCAGACAAGCCCTCCGAACAAGGCTCCGGCTCCGATGCCCACATTGTAGATGCCCGAATATATGGACATGGCAACGGCCGCACCGTCTTCAGGCGAAAACCGTATCACTTCAGACTGGAACGAAAGATTGAGGAACGACACCGCAAGCCCCCACAAGACGCACAACGCCACCATCGGCACTGCATTGAACGACACCGCGCCGGAAAGCAACAACGAGCCACCGATGCCGAGGACGGCATATTCCATGAAAAACGAAGGCCTCGAAGCATTGTGGCGCGAAAACAGTATGCTACCGACTATGCCCATCACCCCGAAAAGCATCAGCACCGCAGTGATTCCGGAAGCCCCGAAACCCGCCTCGCAGGCAAGGAATGGCTCGATATAGCTGTATCCGGTAAAATGGGCGGTCACAACCAGCACAGTAAGCACATAAAGATTGCGCAAAGGGGTTATTCCCAGCAACGAAGGCAATTTCGACCACGAAAAGCCCCCCTTTCCCGGCACTTTCGGCAACATGAAGGCCAGCAGAAGCAATACGGCTGCGGCAAGGACGGCGATAAGGGCGAATGTCATCCTCCATCCGAGATACAGACCGACAGTCCGCCCCAAAGGCAGCCCCACAATCATGGCTATCGAACTTCCGGACACGATCATGCCCAACGCCTTGGAATCTTGCCCGGACGGCGCCATCCTGACGGCCAGAGGAGTCACTATGGACCAGAATATCGCATGAGAGCAGGCCACCAGAATGCGCGAAAACATGAGCATCCAATACCCCGACGACATAGCGGACAACGCCTGGCCCAGCATGAAGACGCCCACGACGGAAAGCATGAGTTTACGGCCCTCGGCCCTGGAAACGGTCACCATCAGCGGCAAAGAAGCTATCGCCACCACCCAGGCATACACGGTAATCAGCAAACCCGCCCTGGATTCGGTAATGGCGAAATCTCCGGCTATACCGCTAAGAAGCCCTATCGGTATGAATTCCGATGTATTGAAGATGAAAGCAGCGAAAGTCAGCCCCATTACGGGCCACCAGCCCCGGCCGGCCCCCTTGTCTGAAATGCTCGATTGCATACCCATATCCGATTTTCACTAAAAAGCGCGCAAAATTAGCACATAATTTGCGATAACCGCTTCTTGCGAAGCATGTTTTTTCATGGCGCGCCATACCCAAAGGGACATTATCGGCACTGCCGCAAGGAGGGCTCAAAAGGGCAATTTCTGCGTTACGCTTGATTCGGAAATCCCCATGTACGCCAGTACACTGCGGTTCCCTTATCTTCGCAAGCCTTGAAATTCCTCATTTTGGGCCGTTCAGTTTTTCTTCATACAATCTCCGCAGACACCCTTTACTATGTAATTGGCCGAGTTCATGACGAAACCGTCGGGAAGTCCGACAGGAGGAATCGGAGTAGAAGACAGACATATTGTCCTGTGACACCTTTCGCAATAAAAATGCACATGCATGTCATCGACAGAGCAATCTTCCTCCCCCGTACAGACCTCGTACTTCAAAGAGCCGCTGCCGTCATCTATCACATGCACCAGATGGTGCGCAAGGAAAAGGTTCATCGTGCGGAAGATGCTGGATTTGTCGACGGTTTCAAGTATGCATTCCAGATCCGCAAGCGAAACCGGAGACGAAGCGGACATCATGGCATCCAGCACAAGAATACGGTTCGGGGTCGGTTTGATGTTACGGCTCCCAAGCTTTGTTATGACTTTATCCGACATTATCGTTCCTCCTGAAAATCTTCTTGTCTGCAACAATCGCACTGCATCTCATGGCAGTGCGCACCTTCGTATTCCACTTCCAAAGTAGCATGAGCTATGCCCATCGCGGCAAGAGCATGTTTGATGCGTTCCTTCGCCACTTCCATGTCAGCGCCCCCGCGCAACACTATATGCGCCGTCAATGCCACTTCGGTCGTGCTTATCGCCCAGACATGTATGTGATGCACACCGGCCACTTCGGAATCGGAAGCGATCGCCGACTCCACCTTGTCGATATCGACAGAGTCGGGAATACCGTCAAGGGACAGTCTGACGCTCTGCACGAGCAGCTTCCATGTAGACACCAGTATCACGACGGCTATGACGATGCTGATGACAGGATCTATCATATAGAAGCCCGTAAACATCATTACCAGTCCCGAAATCACCACCCCGACAGACACAAGGGTATCGGCCGCCATGTGAAGGAAAGCGCCTTTCACATTCAGGTCCTGCTTCTGACTCTTCATCAGGAGCCAGGCAGTCAGACCGTTCACCACGATCCCGACTCCTGCCGTCCAGGAAACGGCCGCACCGTTCACGGCTTCCGGATACATGAACTTGCGGACACTCTCCACGATTATCGCCCCGACCGCCACGAGAAGTATGATGGCGTTCAAGAGGGATATCAGCACCGTGCTTTTCTTGTACCCGTAAGTATATTTCCTCGATGTGCGCACTTTCGCAAGCCTGAAGGCCACCAAGGCCAACAGCAGGCTGAAGACATCGCCAAGATTGTGACCGGCATCCGAAAGCAGTCCGAGCGAATTCTGCGTAAAGCCGACCACCGCCTCGACCGCCACGAAGAGAAGGTTCAGGACGATGGATATTATGAAAATCGAATCCAGAGACTTTATCTCATGGACATGCCCGTGATCATGATGTTCCATAACTTATTCCCCTAACATTTAGACGGCGCAAAGTTAACATATTAAAAACTGCAATCGTATTGCATATTTCCGGACTGCTTCCCCTGCCCCGCATATCCGAAGACCTCCTCGATTTTTCCGCTTGCGCACATATCCTTTACGGACATATGCGACATCGTGCCGCCGTCTATCAGCATGACCGAATCGCAGGTCTCGAGGGCTATTTCCAGTTCATGAGTCGAACACAACACCGTCTTTCCTCCTTCATGCGAAAGCCTCGACAAAAGAGCGCACAACTCCCTCCTGTTGGGATAATCCAGAAACGAAGTTGGCTCGTCGAGCAGTATCACCGGAGTATCCTGGGCAAGCGCACGCGCTATCATGACCCTCTGGCACTCCCCGTCGGACATCTTTTCCATCGTCCTTGAGGCAAAGTCTTCCATCCCTACGGTTTCAAGTGAATGCCGTACTATCTCCCTGTCTTTGTCGCCGAGCTTTCCTGTCCAGCCCGTATACGGGGCACGGCCGAGCGATACCAGTTCGGTACATGTCATGCCCGGCACCCTGACCCTTGCCGTCGAAACGAAACTCACCGACCGCGCAAGCCTGTATTGAGGGACGCTCCTTACATCGATGCCGTCCACTCTTATCACGCCCGAATAGTCCCTCTTGGCACCGCACACCGCCGATAGCAAGGTGCTTTTTCCCGAACCGTTCCTTCCGAGCAGAGCCGTGAACGAACCGTCAGGTATCCCGGCATCCGCACAGCGGACAAGCACCCTGTCCCCATAACCTATCGTAAGCGACTCGAAACCAATCATCTGAAAATATTTTTATTCCTTATCACCACCCATATCACTATCGGAATCCCGAGCAGGGAAGTTATCGTGTTTATAGGAAAATTCATAGTCTTCGAAACGAGGTCGCATACGAGCATGGCCGCGGCTCCGACCAGGACAGTGGCCGGGACAAGCACGCGATGATCCGAAGACGAGAAAACATACCTCGCGACATGCGGCACGGCAAGTCCCACAAACCCTATCGGCCCGCAGAATGCCGGCACCGATCCTGCAAGAAGGGTCGTCGACAGGAAAATCAAGGTACGGCTCCGCCTGACATTCAGGCCCATCGTCCGCGCATAAGCCTCCCCGAGCAAAAGCAGATTGAGAGGCTTTACCGCCGCCACGGCCAGCACCATACCTGCAAGGAACACGGGGACAAGCAAGGCAAGCTGGGTGTAAGTGACATCGCCCAGAGCCCCCATCGACCAGATCACGAAGGACTTGAGCGCGGACTCAGTGCCTACATACTGCAAGACCTGCACTATGGCGCTTACGCCGGAAGAAAACATCATTCCGAGAATCAGTATCACCATTATATCCTTGATCCTTCGGCTTACGGCGACTATCACCGCCATCACGGCAGCGG
>DEPW01000040.1 GCA_002358965.1 Bacteroidales bacterium UBA3382 | reverse complement strand
CCTCCCCCGAAACCGCCGAAGCCGCCGCCTCCGAAACCGCCCGAATGTCCTCCGCCTCCGCCGAAACCGCCGAAAAAGATCGGAGGGAACGCCCCTGTGGAATGTCCGCCGCCGGTAAAAGTATCCGAGCCTCCGTTACGGTGTCTGCGGCCGGAAATCGCCAGGGACACGATGAACAGTATGATCAATACGATTATCACGCCGAGGGCGCCGCCCGAATCGCCTTCCTCGATATCCGCCACGGATATCTCGCCCGATGCGAGTTTCATCAGCAGCGACACGGCATCGCTTACGCCTCGGTAATAATCGCCTTCAATGAAACGCGGTATCATCACATCGTCCACGATCCTGTGTGCCGCTATATCGGGAATGGCACCTTCAAGACCGTATCCTACGGCAATGAAGGCCTGGCCTCTTTCGTTTCCGGCCTTGGGCTTCACTACCACTACGATCCCGTTGTCGTATTCCTCCCTGCCGATTCCCCATTCACGGCCCAACTCTATTGCAAACGAAGATATGTCCAGACCGCCGAAACCGTCCACGAAAAGGACGGCTATCTGGTTCGATGTCGTATCGTCGAAAGCCACGAGCGTACGCTCCAATTCCATGCGCTGTTCCGACGTAAGCACAGAGGCGAAATCGTTCACCAAACGCGGAGGCTGCGGTCTGTGGGGTATCTGCGCAATGGCGGACATGCACGGCAGCACCGCCAGAATCAACAGCAGGAAAGCCCTGCGGCTATTGTCCGAAAGAGATCTCATCGCTCTGCTCGTTTATGTCATCATCCTTGTATGGGAAAAACTCCTTGAGACTGTCCCCGGCCAGGGTTATCGCTCCTATGAGGCCTCCTGTGAAATCCCCTGCTCTGAAACGGTCTGCCATGAAGCGGTAGGCATCGTCCCAAAAGCCCTTCGGCACCACCGCATCGATACCTTTGTCGCCGACTATCGCCACTTTGTGAGACTTGACCGCGACATATATCAGGACACCGTTACGGGCTGCTGTCTCGTACATCTTCAATCTTCCGAAAACAAGTACGGCCCTCCGGTAAGGGTCGCCCTTGCATGTCGTCTCGATATGTACGCGGATTTCGCCCGAAGTATTCGTCTCCGCCCTCTTGATGGCTTCGACTATACTGTCACACTGCTCCTTGGTCAGAAAACCTGCCGCCGACATATTCGACCGGGTTAAAATTCCACCTTCGGAGCCGCTTCGGCACCTTCGGACGCCTCGAAATAGCCTTTGGCTTCATAGCCGAAGATATTGGCTATGATATTGCTCGGGAACCGCCTTATCATCGTATTGTAGCTGCGCACTATATCGTTGAAATCCTTACGCGCCACAGCTATCCTGTTCTCCGAACTTTCGATCTGCGCCTGCAAATCGAGGAACTGCTGGTTTGCCTTGAGATCCGGATATCTTTCGACTGTCACTAACAGACGGCTGAGAGCCGAACCCAAAGCGTTCTGCGACTCCTGGAACAATGCTATGCTTTCGGAATCGAGTTTCTGAGGATCCACCGTGACCTGGGTGGCTCTGGCCCTCGCGTCTATCACTTCCTGAAGCGTACTGCCTTCATATTCCGCATAACCCTTTACCGTTGCGACAAGGTTCGGAATCAGATCCGAACGGCGCTGATACTGGTTTTCGACCTGCGACCACGCGCCCGCCGTCGCCTCATCCGCCGTCACTATTGAATTATATGAATTTTTCACCCATAAGAACACGGCTAACACTATTACCGCTACGACAATCCAAGGAAAAGCCTTTTTCATGATTGAATGTTTGTTTTAAAATTTGTGTATTGAGTTAATTTCAGATATCGTCCCTTACGCATCGTACCGAAGCCCTGAAATCCCCCGAAGCATAGGAAACCATGAGGTCTTCATTGTCGAAATACATATAATGGTACACCCCTCCGTCCCCGTAAGGCTCGGAAGACCAGAATGCCGCATATTCGTTGATGCCGTAATATCGGTCCAGACTGGCATAGCCGGCAGGGATTGCGCTGAAACCGCTTTCATTGGTAGCCTCGCAGTCCGGAGAATACCTCCACATCTTTTCGTCGTTGAACATCGCAGCCGCCATTAAAGCCGGGGCTGCTCCGAAATATACCTGATGCTCACCGGGGTCATTCAAGCCGGGATTGTCTGCAAAGGCGGACACGAGCGAATCCCAGTCGTCTTCAGACGGCACGCGCCAGCCTTCCGGGCAGACGGAATCTCCGTCGTCTCCCCTCATGGCCTCGTCATAAGTATAATATCCCCCCGTTATGCTCCACATTACGGGATTGTCCATATATGTCCGGCCTGCCGCACCATACCTGAGGTTGGTGACGAACCAGTCCCTGCCCTCTACTGTCACATACCTGTATTCTATTCCGTCCCTCGGGTCGGTGAATACCTGCAGACCGGGAATGTCGCCTATCTTGAGAGAGGCATTGAATGCCGTGTCCAAGACGGTAATGTACTTTGTCGAAGGGTTGTCATAGTATTCCGGATGGAAGGCCGTACATCTCAGCCTGTATACTCCCGGTTCGTCTCCGAAAACGAAACTGAACACATCAGTGGTGTCATTTTCGTCCACGATGCCTTTGAGCGTCCAGAAATAGCCGAGCCCGTCCTCCTCGGTCGGAGATTCGATTCCTCCGGCCTCGAGGGTCCACTCGGAACCGATTGCCACATAATCGTCTATGGCGAGGACCGGATCGCCCTCCATCATAAGCTTGACATCGGAAAGATCGTCTTTCTTGCACCCGGCCAAGGCAAGCAGGGAAAGAGTGGAAAATATGAGATATGACTTGGCTTTCATTTTATTATTTTCAAATGATGCAAATTTCTAAAAAAATTCGGTCCGCACAAAAATTTTTCGTAACTTTGTTTTCATGTTAAATGCTTTCCGTATTCCAGAAAGTCCTGGTCATACGAAAATCATGCCGCCCGGATGGCTGCCGAAAGCTTAAAACACCTATTGCATCGATGAGGCTTTTTTACACATTTGCCATTGCAGTACTTTCCGCAATGATGGTTTCATGTAACGGAACCGACTACTACACAATGGAAGGCTATGCCCAGGGAGGCACATACAGCATAACCCTCCGAACCGATTTCAAGAGATGCACGCAATTGCAGAAAGGCATCGAGGCAATCCTCCGCGATATCGACAACTCTATTTCCGGATACAACGACTCGTCGTCTTTGTCGAAATTCAACGACAATTCAAGCGAAAGCTGCCATGACACACTGCTTGTCGGGCTTTTCAGGCTCTCGCTGAAAATGTACGGCGAATGCGAAGGCTATTTCGATGTTTCGTCCGGTGCGCTTTTCGATGCATGGGGCTTCGGTTTCAAGGAAGGTTGTTTCCCTGACAGCCTCGCCGTCGACTCTCTCAAAAGTGCGACAGGGATGGACAAAATCATTTTCAAAGACGGCGCCCTTTACAAATCCGACCCGCGGGTCACATTGAATTTCAATGCCATAGCCCAAGGGTACACCTGCGACATGATTGCCGGGTACCTCTCTTCGCAAGGAATACGGGACATGCTGATCAATGTCGGGGGCGAAATATTCTGCAAAGGCGTCAACCCTTCCGGCGGGAACTGGTCTATCGGCATCGACGCACCGGTTGACGGGAATATGGAAGCCGGAGCGGACATACAGACAGCCATAGAGATACCGGATGACGCCGGCACGGGATCAGGCATCGTGACATCGGGGAATTATCGTAAATATTACATCCGCGACGGCAGGAAATATGCCCACACCATCAATCCCAAGACAGGCTATCCGGTAAATCACAATCTGTTGAGCGCTACGGTAATCTGCGACAAAGCCGCTATCGCCGACGCCCTTGCCACCTACATGATGGCGGCCGGACTCGAAAAAAGCATGGAATACATGGAGGGACACCCTGAAATCGAAGCCGTGCTGATCTACGAGGAAGACGGAAAGATGAAGACATGGATGAGCGACGGAGTCATCGTCAAAAACATCAAGAATCAGAAAATGCCCGAATCCAATACAAACAAAATACGACAATCATGAAAATCAAGAGAAAATCTTCCCCCACAAACTATTTAACAGGAGCATTCTTCGGCATGGCATGTCTTGCCGCCTTCCTGACTATCGGCTGTACTCCGGAACAACCGGACGATCCCGAAAAACCCGATGACGAAGAAGTCGCAGTCGAACAGATTTCGTTGGATTACGAAAACGTGACCGTCAATCTCGGAGAAACCTTCCGGCTGACCGCCACCGTCCTTCCGGAAAACGCAACTGACCCGACCGTATCCTGGGAAAGCGCCAATCCCGAAATCGCCACTGTCGATGCCAACGGCATGATAACCGGCATTGCGGCCGGAAACACTACCGTCACCGCCAGCGCCGGGGACAAAAACGCTTCCTGCACCGTGACCGTGAACGACCCGATACCTACCATAGACATGACCGGCATGACTGCCGAAGAAGTCCGCACGGCCATAGATGAATACTTGGCCGAGGGTGCTACCGAATTCCGGTTCATCGGCGAATTCGAAAAACTCGGAATCGCCACGGACGCTTCCCCTCTGGACAGTTCCTGGATCGACAACCCTTTCATAGGGACAAATGTGGAGGCGATCGACTTTAGCGGAGTCACAGGCTGGCCGGAAGTGGATGTGGACGGCCTGATGGATGCCAATTGGCAGACCTCGCTAGATGGCGTATACGGGCTTCCTGCCTTTGCGTTCAGCGGAATACTTGACGGAAACAGCACATTCCCCGAGCTTCGCGAACTCATATTCCCCGACGAGGTCAAAGCCCTCGGAAGCCAGGCCCTGTGGAACAATCCGAAACTTGAAAATGTCGTTTGCCCTGGAGTGGAATCGATAGGAAACCAGTGCTTTTCATTCTGCACCAGCCTTACCGGCATAGACCTGCCGGAAGCCACCGCCATATACACTTACGCGTTCCGAGGAAGCGGCATCACTTCGATTTCGCTCCCGAAAGTGAACCAAATCTACTATGGACTGTTCAATGAATGCCAGATGTCAAGGATCGAATTGACGGCCGGAGGCGATATCGTCATTAACGAACACCCTTTTTCGGCCATTCCAGGGATGGGAGAGAAGGTCTTCAATTTCGACACCGGTTCGTGCGAGCTTGTCCTCAATGCAGACAAGCACTACCAGACCGGCACGGCTTCACCTCAGGCCTCCTCTGCTACCAACTGGGCAGACACCGAGTGGAAAAGCATCAGCTTTGATTAGAAGCGTCTGAAAACTGTCGGAAACGGCCGGCACGCACTGACCGCGACTCAAGGGGCCGACCCAAAAGAGAATTTTTGAGGTCGGCTTCTTTTGCATAAAGCAGAAAGATATTCGGTTGCAATATTTCAG
>DEPW01000097.1:3635-3804 GCA_002358965.1 Bacteroidales bacterium UBA3382 | reverse complement strand
TTCCAGCGGAACTCGTAGCGCGCTTTGCTTATGGCGTTGTCGCGTACGCATGCTCCAGGATGCCCTTTCGCGAGATCGGCGGCATGTGCGGCTATCTTGTAAGTGACTACTCCGACCCTGACATCCTCCTTGTCGGGAAGAGCGAGATGCTCTTTCGGCGTCACATAGC
>DEPW01000097.1:3388-3543 GCA_002358965.1 Bacteroidales bacterium UBA3382 | reverse complement strand
GGG
Organism: Bacteroidales bacterium UBA3382; assembly: GCA_002358965.1. Classification (GTDB taxonomy): domain Bacteria; phylum Bacteroidota; class Bacteroidia; order Bacteroidales; family UBA932; genus Merdivivens. The sequence continues at coordinate 3,540 of DEPW01000097.1, read as the reverse complement.
CCGAGGGTGTAGAACGGGGCGTCATGGCATTTTTCCACCTGTCTTTCCATGTTCTCCCTGATCTTGTTCATCGGGACATGTCCCGGTCCTTCTATGAAAGCCTGTACGCCTTTGTCCCATGCGCGGAGGACGAGTTCTCCCATCGTGTCGAG
>DEPW01000097.1:0-3348 GCA_002358965.1 Bacteroidales bacterium UBA3382 | reverse complement strand
TCGGCAAACTGGGCTTCGTCGTTGGCGTCCGCAGTCGCTCCCGGCCTGAGCCCGTCTCCGAGCGAAATGGCGACATCGTATTGTGCGAGTATGTCGCAGATATCGTCGAAATGTTCGTAAATGAAGCTTTCACGCTCGTGCATCATGCACCATTTGCTCATGATGCTTCCGCCGCGGCTGCATATTCCGCACACCCTTTTTTCGGCAAGGTGGACATTGGCATGGCGTATTCCGGCATGGATCGTAAAATAGTCCACGCCCTGTTCGCATTGCTCTATCAGCGTGTCCCTGAACAGCTCCCATGTCAGGCGGCTTATGTCGCCCCCGACCTTTTCGAGTGTCTGGTAGATAGGCACCGTGCCGACAGGTACCGGGCAGTTGCGGATGATCCATTCGCGGGTCTCGTGTATGTTGTCGCCTGTGGAGAGATCCATGAGGGTGTCGCCGCCCCATTTGCAGCTCCAAAGGGCCTTTTCGACCTCCTCTTCTATGCTTGAGGTGGTTGCCGAATTGCCTATGTTGGTGTTGATCTTAACGAGGAAATTCTTTCCGATGATCATCGGTTCGGCTTCCGGATGGTTGATGTTCGCCGGCAGCACCGCCCGTCCGGCGGCTATTTCCTGCCTGACGAATTCAGGGGTGATGTGGGTCTCGATTCCGAGCTGGGCGCAGTTCATGTTTTCGCGGATGGCAACATATTCCATTTCGGCAGTGATTATGCCGGCCCTGGCGTATGCCATCTGCGTAATCGAACGGCCTTTTTTCGCCCTGTAAGGCAATGCTATATGTTCGAAACGCAGGTGGTCCAGGGATTTGTCATCGCGGCGCATCCTTCCGTATTCGGATGTGATTTCAGGCAGCCGTTCGACATCTGCACGGTCGAGAATCCATTTTTCGCGCAGTCTCGGAAGTCCTTTCTTGAGGTCTATCTTTATGTCCGGATCGCTGAAAGGGCCGCTCGTATCGTAGATGTATATGTCAGGATTCGGTGTCACATGCCTTTCGCCATTTTCGTCGAAGGTGCTGCTCGGAACCTGCTCTACTTTGCGCATGCCCACTTTGATTTCCGGGAAAAGCGTTCCTTGCATATAGACTTTTTCGGAACGCGGATATTTGATGGAGGGTTTCATTTCAAATCAAATCAAAAAATTAAAATTGTTTCAGTGTCATTGGTCTTTTTCAAAAAAAATGATGCTGCCGGTCAGTCGAGGAATGCCGTCAGCGGGGAACTCGCTTCGGCCGTGAAGTCTTCGGCTTTTCCTCCCAGTCCGGCCTCGTATGCCGTCCTTCCGGCTTCCACGGCCGCCCTGAAGGCTCTTGCCATCGCTACGGGATCTCCTGCCACGGCTATGGCCGTATTCACCAGACAGGCGGAAGCTCCCAGTTCCATCGCTTCGGCGGCATGGCTCGGCGCACCTATGCCGGCGTCTACTATTACCGGTACTCCTGCCTGCTCGATGATGATGCGCAGGAAGTCCCTGGTGCGCAGTCCCTGGTTGCTACCTATGGGCGCTCCTAAAGGCATGACGGCCGCGGCTCCGGCCTCTTCAAGCCTTTTGCACAATACCGGGTCGGCCTGGCAGTATGGCAGCACGATGAAGCCCATCTTCACAAGGCGTTCAGTAGCCTTCAGCGTCTCAACAGGGTCAGGCAGCAGGTACCTCGGATCTGGGTGGATTTCAAGTTTGAGCCAATCAGTCCCGAAGGCCTCCCTGGCCATCTGTGCGGCGAAAACGGCCTCTTCGGCATCTCGAACGCCCGAAGTGTTCGGCAGCAGGCGCACATTTTCACCGGTTATGTGTTTCAGCATGTCGTCTTCCTTGTCGCCGAGCTCTATCCTCTTCATGGCTACAGTCACCATTTCGGTGCCCGAAGTGGCGATGGCTTCTCCCATCAGAGCGTTGGAGGAAAATTTTCCTGTTCCCAAAAACAGCCGCGAACCGAATTCGCAGCCTCCTAATTTCAATCTATCCATTTTGTATAGTTTTGATTATTTTTCTCATTTCCCCGGTCGGGTCTTCCGCCCTGAGGACAGTTCCCGAGACGGCTATTCCGTATACTCCGGCGGCCATTATGTCCGGGATGTCTTCGGAGGTTATGCCTCCTATGGCAACCACTGGAATCCTTATCCCCAGCCTTTCCATGCCTTTTGCCATCTGCTTGTATCCCTCGATGCCGAGGACGGGGGAGAGGCGTTTCTTCGTGGTTGTAAAACGGAACGGCCCGCAACCGATGTAGTCGGCACCTCTGTGATAATGCATTATTATGTCTTCCAACGTGTTGGCCGTCCCTCCGATTATCTTCCCGTCGCCCAGTAACCGCCGTGCCTGGTCTATCGGCATGTCGTTCAGCCCCAGATGCACTCCGTCCGCTCCGGCCTTTCCTGCCAGTTCGGCATGGTCGTCGAGGATGAACACCGCCCCGAAGCTGTCGCACAACTTCCTTACAGCCGATGCCGCTTCCAGTATTTCATCCTCCGAGGCCTCCTTCATCCTGAGCTGTATCCATTTGCAGCCCCCTTCGAGGGCGAGCCGCGCCGAATCGATGTATGAATGCCTGTCCGTCCGGTGGGTTATGAACTGCACCCGGCCTCTTTCCAAAGCCGCGGACTTGTCCGTCTTTATCGGCTCCATCTTCTCATCCTCCGCAGGCAGCCCTGATTATAAGTACTTTGTCGCCTTCTTTCAGGAGTTTCCCTTCCCATTCCTTGCGCGGAACCATCGTGCCGTTCACCGCCATGGCCGTTCCTGAAGCCGGGATGCCGAGCTCTTTTGCCAAAATGTCCAGGTTTTCGGCATCAGTGGCCGTCTTCTTTCCGTTGATCTCAATGTCCATGTCTTCGCAATTTGTGCAAATGCAAGGGGGAGGGTGGGGAAAATAAAGAGAATCAGTCGCTTACAAATCCCTACGGCAGTACTAACTGCATCAGGTTCGAGGGTATGATCTCAGCCCCGAGCGGGCACCCCTTTGTATTTGCCTTGTCATGTGGCTGCAAATATAGAAAGAAACCGAGAGCAGAGCAAATTTTTTTGCTCGCAAGCACTGTCCGCAGAGATCGGGAGGCTCCGGCCTCGCAGATGGCGGCGTGGCAGGGCTGGCGTGCAAGCCGCAAGGCTGGCCGGCATACTCACTTCCCTGTGAAAGCACGCTTACCCCGTCCGGAGCGAATCAAAACTGAAACCCTCTGCCATCCGCTCGCATAACTAACTAATTAACTGTCAGTACTTTGCTGAAATGCCATCATGGACAAGGGTGGGAAAAATGGCACCCTGAGCCATCTCGACATTTCGGCAATTCTCTGATTGTCAGCTCATTCGCAGAAGCACGGTATGGCAGAGGGTTCAGTTT
>DEPW01000139.1 GCA_002358965.1 Bacteroidales bacterium UBA3382 | reverse complement strand
CACCTTTCCGAAACCAGGACGGAAGTGGAAAACTGCATCGGAAGGCATGGCATGTCTCCAGTGAAATACCTCGATTCGTTGGGGATGCTTGGTCCGGATACGATTGCCGCACATACATTGTGGCTTGACAGTGAAGATATTAGGTTACTCGGCGAAAACCGGGTGAATGTGGTGCATAACATCAATTCGAATCTGAAAATAGCTTCCGGCTACAGGTTCCTGTATGACGAGCTGAAGGATGCGGGGGCCAATGTGACCCTCGGTACTGACGGCTGCGCGTCGTCGAACAATCTGGACATGCTCGAAGCCATGAAGACTGCCGCCTTAGTGCAGAAGGCGTGGNNCATGCCTCTTAAAGAAGTCATGGATATGGCAACCGTAAACGGAGCGAGGGCTTTGGGCCTGAATGCCGGTGCCATAGAATGCGGCAGGGAAGCGGATCTGCTTTTGGTGAACATGCGTTGCCCGGCCTTTGTGCCAGACATCAATTTCCTTTCGAACCTTGTCTATTCGGCCCACAGCGATGTCGTCGATACTGTAATCTGCGGTGGCGAGATACTGATGCGCGGCCGCGTGGTAGAAGGCGAGCAGGAAGTGCTCGACGCTGCCTCCGAAGCAGGAAGGAAACTGCTGTCGAAATCAGGGATGAAATTGATTTAAAAATTAGATATTATTATGGTTATGGACGAAAGATCTGAAAGGATTTATAAGGCTGCCGCCTTCGTTAAGGAAAGGCTTGCAGGACGCGAACCATTTGCAGGAGTAGTGCTCGGAAGCGGATTGGGAAAACTTGCGGACAAGATAGAGGATCAGACGGTAATAGACTACAAGGAGATTCCCGGCTTCCCTGTTTCGACCGCGATCGGACATGCCGGGAAACTCATAGCAGGAATGCTGGGGGGCAAGTTCATCATCGCGATGAAAGGCCGCTTTCACTATTATGAAGGCTATCCGATGGATTTGGTGACACTGCCGATAAGGGTGATGAAGGTCCTCGGGATCAGATACCTTTTTGTCTCGAACGCTGCGGGAGGCGTCAATTTCGATTTCAAGATAGGCGATTTGATGATTATCAGGGATCATATCAACCTATTGCCTAATCCTTTGATAGGCAAGAATCTCGATGATTTCGGCCCGAGATTTCCGGACATGACCCGCCCTTATGAGCCTGCCCTGATCGCCCTTGCCGAGAAAATAGGGGCGTCGCTCGGCATAGCCTTGAAAAAGGGCGTGTATCTCGCAGGCACCGGCCCTTCGTATGAGACTCCTTCCGAGTACAAGTATTTCCGCATGATAGGTGCGGACGCCGTGGGCATGTCCACTATACCGGAGGTAATTGTCGCCCGCCACTCGTCAATACCGGTTTTCGGAGTGTCGGTCATAACCAACGAGGCGCATGATGACTATGCCGAGGACTATGTGAACGACGGTGACGATGTCGTAGCTGCGGCAGATGCCCCCGCCGACAGGATGACAGCATTGTTTTCCGGCATAATCGAAGCTCTGTAAAGATGTCCGTGAAGTTTTTGAGCCTGTCGAGCGGCAGTAACGGGAACTGTTATATCATAAGTAACGGCGAATGCACTGTCATGATAGACGCAGGGGTGAGCATGCGTCGGGTAAAAAGCATGCTCAAAGGCATAGGGCTCACCCTTGACGATATCGGCATGGTTCTGATCACTCATGACCATTCGGACCATATAAGACATCTGGGGCGCTTTGTCAAAAGACTGTCTCTGCCTGTATATACGACTCCCGTCCTGTGCAGGTCGCTCGTGTATGATGAACGCGTCCCCGAAATATCCAACGCCTGTTTGCGGCCATGCCCGTGTCTGGAAGAGAGCGTGTTCGAGGGTATGAGGTTCATGCCGGTACCCGTCGGCCACGATGCTACCGAGACGGTCGGATACCATATCGATTTTTACGGAAAGAAGATCCTGCTTCTCACCGATTTGGGCCGGGTGCCGGAAAACGCCGTCGAGCTGGCGCGGCAGTGCGACGATATCATTGTCGAGTCCAATTATGATATCGACATGCTTGTGAGCGGACCATATACCCGTGAACTGAAAGCAAGGATAATGGGCGATAACGGGCATCTGAGCAATGATGACTGCGCCTCGTTCGTCAGGCGCGTCTACCATCCCGGACTGAAGCATGTGTTCCTCTGCCATCTGAGCGATCACAACAATACTCCGAAGACGGCTTACGAGTGTACCAAGGCTGCATTGGCGGAGATAGGAGTAGTTCCGGGAAGGGATCTGATGCTGTACCCTCTTCCGAGGCGGGAGGCCTCGCAGGTGATCGAACTGTAACTGTAAGTGTGCGCGATGGTACCGACGCGCACGCAGATAGGCCTCAGAGAGCCTTCTGGAAGGGTTTGATGTGCGCGATGGTACCGACGCGCACAGTTACAAAACAAAACCGGCTCCGGATTGCCTCCGGGGCCGGTCGGTAGTGTCATGTGAGCCCTTATTGCAAGCAAGCCCTTATTGCAGTTTCGGGCCGGCTTCTACGAGGGATTTGCCGAGGTCGTTGCCGGTGAACTTCTCGAAGTTCTTGATGAAGCGTCCTGCAAGGTCTTTGGCCTTTGTTTCCCACTCTGCCGGATCGGCGTATGTGTCACGAGGATCGAGGATGTGAGTATCGACACCTGGAAGCTGGGTAGGCACTTCGAAATCGAAGTATGGGATCTTCTTGGTAGGAGCCTTGTCGATAGACCCGTCGAGGATCGCGTCAATGATTCCGCGGGTATCCTTGATTGAGATGCGTTTTCCTGAACCGTTCCAGCCGGTGTTTACAAGGTATGCCCTTGCGCCGACGGCTTTCATGCGTTTAACGAGCTCTTCACCGTATTTGGTAGGGTGGAGTGAGAGGAACGCCGCTCCGAAGCATGCGGAGAAGGTCGGGGTAGGTTCGGTGATTCCGCGCTCGGTGCCTGCCAGTTTTGCGGTAAAGCCGGACAGGAAGTAATACTGTGTCTGTTCCGGAGTAAGTATCGAAACCGGAGGAAGCACTCCGAATGCATCTGCCGAAAGGAAAATAACCTGTTTTGCATGAGGGCCTTTCGATACCGGTTTTACTATATTTTTAATATGGTATATCGGGTATGAAACGCGGGTGTTTTCGGTAACGCTCTTGTCTGCGAAATCGATTTTCCCGTTTGCATCCACGGTGACGTTTTCAAGAAGGGCGTCGCGCTTGATTGCATTGTAGATGTCAGGCTCGTTTTCCTTGCTCAGGTTGATGACCTTGGCGTAGCATCCGCCTTCATAGTTGAACACTCCGTTGTCGTCCCAACCGTGTTCGTCATCACCAATGAGAAGCCTCTTAGGGTCGGTCGAGAGGGTGGTCTTGCCGGTTCCGGAAAGTCCGAAGAAGATGGCGGTATTCTCGCCGTTCATATCCGTGTTGGCGGAGCAGTGCATGGA
>DEPW01000116.1:586-11444 GCA_002358965.1 Bacteroidales bacterium UBA3382 | reverse complement strand
GGCCTGTATACGAACCGGGGCCTTTGCATACGGCCACGGCATCGCAGTCCTTGGCCGTCATTCCATTGTCTTTCAGTATCCTGTCGATGAATACGGCGAGTTCGCAGGCGTGTGCTTTCGGTTCGTCGGATTCGATATATCCGACGATCCTGTCTGCTCTGCTCAAAGCGGCAGAGCATGCTACGGTACTGGTCTCTATCATCAGCAGTATCGGTTCGGAGTCCTTATATTCGGGCATCTTGTCAGAAAGCATTTATGAATCCCTTGAGATAAGGGAAGATCAGATCGTTCAAATCACTTAACCAGTTGTATACGGCGGATTCGTCCAGCACCGTTTTCGAAACGATGTCCCATGAATCGTTGAGTATGTTGAAAAAGTATATCAGGATGCATAAGACCACTGCATATTTGAGTATGGCGAAAAGCAGTCCGAGCATCTTGTTGAGCCAGCCGAGCATTATCGCTTTCAGAAGGTTTTCGAGCAAACGCGAGATGAGCGTCAGGAGGATTGCCACTGCGATGATGATGACGGCGAATGAAACGAACTTCAATACATCCGGATTGGCGTTTTCCATCCATCCTGCAATCCAGCCCGAGACGGTATCCGAAAACTCGTATGACAGCCAGATCGAAGCTATTATTATGATGATTCCGGCTATTTGCGAAATGAAACCTTTGCGCAAACCGCTGATTACGGCCGGAATGAAGCACAGTATCAGGATAATGTCGACTAAATTCATATCATGCGGGATTTTGTTTCAAAATTAGGCAAAAAAACCCATGTTTCAAAATTTACTGCCGCCCTTTCATGACAAATCCTCGTTCCCCTTGGCTTTAAGCTTCTTCCAGAACATCACCGGTATGATGAAGGATAGCGAGCAGGCTGCAATCCAGAACACGGATGCCTGTCCGAAATCGTATTCGAGGATGATTTCTCCGGCGGCATTCATCGTTTCGGTCATGTTCGCATCGATAAGCAGTCCTGTGGAGATGTCCTGGATGCCGGCAGATATGTAGTTGGCTATGCCTACTATGCCTAAGGCTGCGCCGGTCCCTCTGCGCGGGACTATGTCGATGGCCATTATGCCTCCTATCAGACTCATCAGTATGCCGATTGACAAACCGCACAGTATCAGGGCCGTTATGTTGAACCACGCGCTGTCGCCTCCGTAAAGGAACATGGCCAGTCCGGCCGTGCCGAGTATTCCGAACAGGACTGCCGGCACCATCCGTCTGCCTCTGAACAGAGTGTCGGAAATCCATCCTGAAAACACGGTCCCGACGATTCCGAGCAGCGAATAGACGGCTATCATCCTGGTGGCGTTTTCAAGCGAATAGTCCTTCATCTTTTGCAGGAACAGTACGCCCCATCCGTTTATCGCGTACCGGCAGATATACAGGAAGGCCGAAGATATCGCTATGATCCATATCCCCGAAGTCATCAGTACCTGTTTCTGTGATTGTCTGATGCTTTTCCTTCTTGCAGGGTCGAATTTCTCCTTATTGAGCACTTCTACGGGCGGAAGCCCCTTGCTTTCGGGGTTGTCGTGCATGAACAGGGCTATGATTATGGCTCCGATTATTCCGGCGGNNATAAAAACGGCGATTATTACGGCACCGGCAATGCCCGCGGCGGCCGCTCCGATGAAGCCCCATTGCCATCCGAAGGCTGTGACTATGGCTCCTATGTACAGGAACGACAGGAACTCCCCGAGGCTCGGTGTAGCGCAAATGAAGCCGTAATATGTCCCCCTTTTGTTGAGCGGGAACCATCTTGAAAGGGTTATGACTGCCGGAGCCGATCCCATCGACTGGGCCCAGCCGTTCATTCCCCAAATGATGGCGAAGAACAGGAAAAGCGCTATGTTGGATATTCCGGCGGCAGAGTCCCACAGGCCTGTCGCACCCATTATGAGGTTGATTGCGGCTGAAACGACAAGACCGGTCGCCATGAAGCGTTTGATGTTGCAGTAGTCGGCGATGAAGCCGTTGACGAATTTGCCCACTGCGTAGGTGAACAGCAGCGCCGCCCCGATTGCTCCGAGCTGTCCGGCGGACAAGGTCCCGCTGTCGATCAGCGGCTGTTTTACGACACTCATGCTTATGCGGCAGATGTAGTAGAGGCTGTATCCGATTATTGCAGCGAGCAGGGTCTGCATCCTGAGGCGTTTGTATAGTTTGCCGTCTTCATCGCATGCGGTTCGGGATGGTTTCGCTCCGCTTATCCGGTAGTATGATTTTATATGTCTTATCATCAAAGCGTATTTTAAAGCGCAAATATATCGCTTATAACTGTATGCGCAATAGCAATATCGGTAAAATCTTAGTAATTTTGCGGCAGATTTGACAACCGCGCATATGAAGTGTCTCCTTACCGTAGTCGCATTACTGTTCTGTTTGCAGCACAGCCTTCATGCTTCCGTGGCCTCAGGTGCGGATTCGGTGTTTTTCGACATGTACCTGTCTGCAAAAAAGTCCGGTGACATCCATGCGGCGATGGAATACGCTTCGATCTTCTTGAAAAGCTCGGATACGGTCACCATGCGGACGGCGCCGCTTGCTGAAGAACTCTCCGAATATATGGAGGAAAATTTCAAATTTTCCGAAGCTCTCCGTTGGCGGAAAGCCTTGCTCGAGCTGTATGCAAAGGCCGGTGCGGACATAGCGCCCGGAACGAGGGCCGGCAACGAGTACAGGCTTGCCAAACTCTTTTACCGTACCGGAGAGTACCATCTGGCATTCGAACATGCGACAAGGGCAAAGGAGGTCTTTCAAGCCTCCGGTGACGAGAAGTCGTATCTCGACTGCATCAATCTGCTCGGTGCGGTATATTATGTATGCAAGGATTTCGACAATTCGAACTATTACTTCAGGCTGTTTGCCGAGGGAGCCGAAAGGATAAACGACTCTTCGCTGTTGGTGATGGCTCTGAACAACATAGCGGTATATACCAATACTGTTTCGGATTCAACCAAGACGCGCAGTCTGATATCGCGCTGCATAGACCTGTGCAAGGCCATGAATGATACTTCCTGGTTGTGCAAGATGTACATCAACATATCTGCCAGCTATATCAACGGAAACGATCTTAGACAAGCCGAAAGATATCTCTCTCTTGCCAGGCCGTTGCTCGGCGATATTGAGGAGTACGGACAGTATTACCATTATCTCGGGGTGATACAATACCTTTCAGGGGATGCCAGGGGAGCGATCGGAAGCCTGAACGAGGCCATAGGGTATTATGGCGAGGGCGAGTTCGCGGACAGGCAGCAGTTTTGTCTCGAACTGCTTCAGGAACTGTATGCAAGCGAAGGAGACTGGGAAGATGCTTACGGTGCGTTGTTCCGTTGGTATGTGACATCGAAGGGGGACAAGGGCAAAGATGCCGTAGTCGAACTTTTCAGGGCGAGGGCGGAGCTTATTGAGCAGTCAAAGAGAGAGGAGGAAATGGCTCATGAGAAGAAGCGCACGGTGGCCCTTGCTGTCGGACTTTCCGCCCTGGCGCTTGTCGGAGCAGGCATCTTCATGGCTTTCAAGCGAAGGGAGTACGATATCCGGCGTCGCGAAGAGGAAGTGGCTGCCAAAAACGAGATTGCCGAATTCAAGCGCATGCAGCAATACAAGACCGACATGCTCGTTGAAGAGACGATAGGCGGACTGAACCGGCTCGGTTCGGATACCGATGATCCGCAGTTGAAGTCCGAACTTTCGAGGATATGCAATGTGCTTCGCGACACGAAAGAGCACGATGAGTGGAAGGAGATGAAGGCTTTCGTCCCAAGATTCAATTCGGATTTTTATAAAAATCTCATAACACAGTATCCGGCTCTTACCATAAACGAAAGGAGGCTCTGCGTCTTTCTGAACATGAACCTCACCACCAAGGAAATCTCCGATATCACGCGCCAATCTGTCCAGAGCATAAACACGGCACGCGGAAGATTGCGAAAAAAACTGGGCATAACCGGGGATAACATTTCGATACAGGAGTTTTTGTCGAAATTCAATTAGACATCGTGCAATCGCGCTTGTACAACAAATGGAGGCCGTTCGGGAACTGTTTGTACAAACATTGTATATATGGAATCAGCGCATTTTTCCGGTCCCGGTATTTAATTTTGTCCAAAACTTTTAAAAATCTTACTTATGAATCGAAAACTTTATTTGCTGAACGCTCTAATGGCTTTGGCTGTTTCCGGCATCCTGGCCGGCTGTAATGATGATCCGGTAGAGCCTGAAAAACCTCAAGTAGAACCCGAATTCGTAATAGAGGAATCGAACTTCGACTCTATCAGTCACGAAGGAGCCACTCTGGCTATCAATTACTATGTATCAGACCCTGTAGAAGACGCAAGGATTGTTTTCGACACCGAAGATATTGACTGGGTCGGCAATGCCAGCGCCGCCGCGAACGGGATCATTACCGTGGAAGTGTATCCTAACGAATCGCTTGAGCCGCGTACCGGAGAAATTACGGTCATGTATGTGTATGTATCAGGTGATGAAGAAAAGGTCCAGAAAGAAAGCATAGTCCTAACTCAGCTCGGAGCTCCGGAACCCGAGCCGGTGATACCTTTCGTGATCACATTGACGGATGGCTCGCTGACATACGATTCCGTCGGTGCCGCAGTCACTCCTGCCGATGCGGAAATGACTTATGTGGTGATGACTATCGAAAAGGAAATATACGATATACAGATAGCTTCCGAGTCGGTCCTTTGGACGCAGATACTCAATCAGTATGTTTCCCGGGCGGCCGCCGAGGGAATGTCACTCGAGGAGCTGTTCGAAGAGTATGACATACTCAAGAAAGGTGAGGCGGAAGTGCTGATAACCGGCCTGGAGGCCGAGACCGACTACTATCTGTTTGCAGTGGGGATGTCTCCTGCCGGAGTCCAGCTGTCGGATTTCGTCTTTGAAACTTTCACTACCCTGGAAGTGCCGGTGGCTCCTGCGGAATTTGTCTTCGAAATCAGTATGGACGGGACAAGCGGCTCTATCAATATCATCCCAGCCGATGACCAGCTGTACTATTATTGCGATGTCATAGCTGTCAATGTCTTTGATGAGACCATCATGTATTGGGACGATTATGCCCAGAGCATCATAGATGGAAATGTGGATCTGTACATCGGCTTGGGCCTTTACGAAACCATCGAAGACATGGTGAAAGACACCTGCTATCAGGGAGAGCATGAAATGCCTGTGTATTTGCTCAGTCCGAATACCGACTACTATGTATATGCTTTCGGAATGGGCTTCGACGGCCTGCTGTCGACGGAAGTATGCACGGATGTGTTCACTACCGGGGATGAAACCATGTAAAGAAGGAGCAAGGAATGAAGGCAAAGATATTATCCGCATTGATGATTGCCTCTTTGTCCCTGGTTTCCTGCGGACATGATGAGGCGACAGACGATAAGCCCGAAGGTGATTTGAGCTCTGTCAGGATTACCGTAGCGGACAGCGGATTCGCTACTGACGGTGCCGAATCCGTAGTAAGGGATTTCGTGCCGGGAGACAAGATCGGAGTGTTCGCTGTCAGGGAGAGCGCGTTGGTGGAAGGCCAGTCGAATATCTGCTATGTCGCATCCGATAACGGCATGGGCGGGATAGTATGGACTTCCGAGGCGGAAACCGGCGCATACTTTTCGGATGCGCGTTATTTCGCTTACTATCCATATTCCGAAGAGCTGTCATTCGTACCTGATCCGTCGGCGGATGATGCATCGGGATTTTTTGCCGGGCTGATATCCTCGTACGAGGTGCCGGATGACCAGCGAATGAAGGAAACCTTCGATTCGGCCGACCTGATGATCGGAATGGCCTCAGTCTCCGGCGGCAACAACGCGGCTTTTGTGATGGAACATGCGATGTCGCTGATATTGATAGGACTTCCGTTGGAATACTATTCATTTGACAATACCGATTATGCTGTTCCGGATTATGTCATCGGAGGCTCTCGGAATGCCGTATTCGACGGTTTTACCCCTTTCTGCGGTGAAGGGCATGTTTACAGGTACCTGTCGCGTCCGGGCGAGGCTGCGGATTTTGCAGGCACATATGAGGATCATGGCGGTGAAACCCATGCCTGGAGCGAAACTGTCAATACTGAAAGTGGAAAATGTTTCAGTATCCTTGTAGATGGAGGCATCGTCCGGATCAGCCATACTTTGTCGATAGGGGATTTTTTCCTTGCCGACGGTCGGCTGCTGTCGAAAGACGCCCCTGCGGACGAGGTGGCTTCTTCGGATGTGATAGGCGTAGTGTATCAGATCGATCCTGAAAGATTCGATCCGGCCATTGCCGATACTTTGGGCGCGGTACACGCGCTGGTGCTCGGGACGAAATATGTCAAGGAACTTCCGGATGAAGATGCCGGTTATTATCACTGGGGGCCGCTCGGGCTTGACGAATCTTTGATCGGTTTCGACAAGATTTACGGCAGTTACGAACTCGATGCCAATTACCGGCTTGCCGACAGGGACATTTTCGGATATTCGCATATGGTGGCGTTGAAATCGCATCGTGCTGACAGGTATGCCGCCGGCGAGTATCAGGTGTTTTCGGCAGTGGACGGGTATTCCGAAGTAGTAGCAGGCCCGCTCGAGACCGCTCCGGCAAATACGGGGTGGTATCTTCCGGCTGTCGGCGAGTGGTTCGACATCATCAGGGGCATGGCCGGTTTTACCCTCGATCTGGATGGGACGATAGCGAATGCTTCCGATGGTGCGGGGCAGTTCTTCTGGTATGATATGGGCGATGTCGTGGCAAAGATGAATGTCCCGATGGAAAAGATATCGGCGGAGGACAAGGACGAATTTTTCGTCGGAGGCGCCATTTGGACTTCGTCGATTGCGGACAATGATGCGGCCCGCGCAGTATCGTTCAACAACGAAGGTTATGTGCACTGCCGTTGGGCGTGGAAGGATTTGGGATATTTCGCCCGTGCCGTGCTGGCGTTTTAACGCATAGCCGGGGGCTATCGGAAAATTTGTGCCGGAAGAGATCAGGGAGACCTTTTCCGGCACATGTCTTTATCGGGGAAAGAGATGTTTCCCGAGTAAGGGCCTATCGTTTTTCGTCGGCGAACAGGGAAATGATGTTAAGTATTACCTTGCTTGCCTTTTCCATGCTTTCGAGCGGCACATATTCCATCTTTCCGTGAAAATTGTGACCGCCGGCGAAAATGTTAGGGCATGGCAGCCCCATGAATGAAAGGTTGGCACCGTCGGTACCTCCCCTTATCGGTTTCACATTAGGCTCTATGCCCTCCATTTGCATGGCCTTGAATGCTTTTTCGACAATGAAATAGTGTGGCTCTACCTCTTTTCGCATGTTGTAATACTGGTGCTTGAGCTTCAATGTCGCAATATTGCCGAATTTCCTGTTGATGAAATCCACGGCATCCTGCATGAGCCGCTTTTTCTGTTCGTAAAGGTCCATGTCATGGTCGCGTATGATATATGTCAGCGTAGTCTCCTCGACTGTGCCGTTCATGCCCGTCAGGTGGAAAAATCCCTCGTATCCGTCGGTGAATTCAGGTCGCTGCTCTACAGGAAGGAGGGCGTTCAGTTCCATTGCGACGAGCATCGAGTTCACCATCTTTCCCTTTGCGTATCCTGGATGTATGTTGCGTCCCTGGATGTGGATTTCGGCGGCCGCCGCATTGAAGTTCTCGTATTCGAGTTCCCCTATTTCGCCTCCGTCCATAGTGTAGGCGTATTTTGCGCCGAAACGATTTACATCGAATTTGACCACTCCGCGGCCGATTTCTTCGTCCGGCGTAAAACCTATTTTGATCTCTCCATGTTTGAATTCAGGGTGTCCGGCGATATACTGTACGGCATCCATGATTTCGGCGACTCCTGCTTTGTCGTCGGCTCCTAAAAGGGTGGTGCCGTCGGTGGTGATTATTGTCTGCCCTTTGTATTTGAGCAGTTCAGGAAACTCTTCCGGTCTGAGCGCAAGTCCTTCAACCCCTTTCAGAGGTATGTCTTTGCCGTCATAGTTTTTGATGATTTGGGGTTTGATGCCGGCTCCGCATGCGTCAGGAGATGTGTCCACATGCGCGATGAAACCTATGGCCGGAATGTCCTTCGAGCCGATATTGGAAGGAATTGTACCCATTACATAGCCGTATTCGTCTATTGAGGCTCTGACTCCCATGCTTTCCAGTTCGTCTTTCAGAATCCGGAGCAGGTCGAGCTCTTTGGCCGCGCTCGGCTGGCTTTCGCTTTCAGGATCCGATTGCGTGTCGACTGCGACATAACGCAGGAATCTGTCTAATATTTTTTCCATTTATTTCGAAATTTGTTTCTTGTTCTTCTTTAATATCATCCAAATCATGAAGCCCGTCAATGCCAAATAAGGAATCAGCGAGACAGGCTCTGCAAATGTGCTTTTCCAGGTTTCGCTCTTGATAGCCATGTCGACATTTGCGAATTTGAGTATGGCGCTGACGACGCCCATGAGTGCGCCGCCGGCGATGAATCCGGATGCGATAAGCGTGCCTTTTTCGCTCCTGGCTTCATTGATCTGCTTGTCTTTGCTGCGGGAGGATACGAACCATGCAATGGCCCCGCCGACAAGCAGAGGCAGGTTGAGTTGCAGCGGGATGAACATGCCGAGAGCAAACGGCAATGCAGGTATCTTGAAGACTGTCAGCAATATTGCAATCGCCGCACCGATCCCGTAAAGGAGCCAGGGTGCCTGGCCTCCGTTCATCAGCGGCTCTATCACTGCTACCATGGCGTTGGCCTGAGGAGCTATCAGGGCGCCTTCACCGGTGAATCCGTATGCTTTGTTAAGTACGAGCATCACTCCTCCGACGGTGGCTGCCGCCACAAGCACTCCGAGGAATTTCCAGCTTTCCTGCTTTTTCGGGGTCGTTCCTATCCAGTAACCGACTTTCAGGTCGGTTACGAACGCTCCGGCAACGGAGAGGGCCGTGCAGACGACTCCGCCGATTATCAGTGACGCGGTCATTCCGGCAACTCCCTTGAGCCCGGCTGCGACAAGTATGATAGATGCGAGTATCAGTGTCATCAGGGTCATGCCGCTGACAGGATTGGAGCCGACAATCGCTATCGCGTTGGCCGCGACGGTAGTGAACAGGAATGCTATGATTCCGACAATCAGCAGTCCTACGACGGCATGCCATGGATTATCGACGACTCCGAAGCAGAAAAATATGAAGATCGCTATCAGTGCGAGGGCGATTCCGATGACGATGAACTTCATGGATATGTCCCTCTGTGTCCTGGCGACTTCTTTGTCGGCCTGTGCTTTTTTCCCTTTGAACTCGCTTACTGCCAGTCCGACCGCGGATTTGATGATTCCTGCGGACTTGATTATCCCTATTATGCCGGCTGTGGCGATGCCTCCGATGCCGATGTGCCTTGCATATGTCTCGAATATCTGTTCAGGGCTCATGTCTGCGACAGGGATGTTCATGCCTGTCCCCATCAGGTCTATCACGCTGCCTCCCCAGATTATATTAATAAGAGGTATGATGACGAGCCATACGAGGAAGCTGCCGCAGCATATTATCAGCGAATATTTGAATCCTATTATGTAGCCGAGGCCGAGCACGGCGGCGCTTGTGTTGAGTTTGAAGACTACTTTGGCTTTGTCTGCCACTGTCTCCATGAACGGAATGATGCGCGTGCTGACCGTATCGCTCCATGCTCCGAAAGTCGATACGGCGAAATCGTACAGTCCTCCGATAAGCCCGCTGCTAAGGAGTATCTTGGCATTCTTGCTGTTCCCTTGTCCGCTGACGAGTACCTGCGTGGTGGCGGTAGCTTCCGGGAACGGATATTTTCCATGCATTTCCTTTACGAAATATTTCCTGAACGGAATCAGGAAGAGTATTCCGAGGATTCCTCCGAGCAAAGAGCTGAAAAATATTTTAGTAAAATCTACCGTGAGCTGCGGATATTTGTCCTGTAGGATGTAAAGTGCCGGGAGTGTGAAAATCGCTCCTGCGACGATCGCTCCCGAACAGGAACCGATAGATTGGATGATTACGTTTTCCCCGAGGGCGTTTTTCCTTTTGAAGGAACTTGACAGTCCGACTGCGATAATGGCGATTGGAATCGCCGCTTCGAATACTTGGCCGACTTTCAGTCCGAGAAAGGCTGCCGCGGCCGAAAAGATGATGGTCATGACCAGTCCCCATGATACGGACCAGGCGTTTACTTCCGGATATGTCTTGCCAGGCGAAAGCAGGGGCTTGTAAGTTTCCCCATGTTTCAGTTCCCGCGCTGCATTTTCCGGGAGTTTGGTAGGGATTTTTTCTTGCTCTTCCATTATTGTAGGGTTGTGTTAGGATTAATAATCTGCAAACCTACGAAAATTTTTTGCGATTATCCGAAAAAATGCCCCAAACATGTAATTGCTGCGTCCATCTTCAAAAGATGTTTTTGAGGATAAGTGCAAATTTTTTCAAAAAAAGCGGGAAAATATTTGCATGATAAAAATTTTGTCGTACCTTTGCAGCCCGTTTGAGAAAAACGGAAGTTCATTGAAATGATGAGAGAGAACAGAGGTTAAACAAACGAGAGCAGAAGATGGCGGTCCGCGCGAGCGCGGTCCGCCGGAGCAATCACGAGGGCGGCCCGCCTAATGGCGGGCGGCCTCAGGACGAACGAGATAAGGGCACACGGAGGATGCCTTGGCTTCCAGAGGCGACGAAGGACGCGGCAAGCGGCGAAATTCCCCGGGGATCGGCAAGCGCGATTAGATCCGGGGGTGTCCGAATGGGGCAACCCGCGCGCATGACGTGCGCGCACCCCGCGAGGGGGGCGAACGCAGGGAACTGAAACATCTCATTACCTGCAGGAGGAGAAAGAAA
>DEPW01000116.1:0-527 GCA_002358965.1 Bacteroidales bacterium UBA3382 | reverse complement strand
AGCCCAAACCGCCCGGGTCGAGGCCCGGTCGGTGTAGTAGGAGCGCACACAAGGCTCTGCGAGCGCGAACGGGAAGCCGTCAGGGAAGCGGCGACATAGAGGGTGACATCCCCGTACCGGCAAGCGCGAGCGGGGGCGTGCGCCACCTGAGTACGGCAGGACACGAGGAATCCGGCCGGAATCCGCGGGGACCATCCCGCAAGGCTAAATATGACCGGAAGACCGATAGTGGACCAGTACCGTGAGGGAAAGGTGGGAAGAACCCCGAGCAGGGGAGTGAAAGAGCTCCTGAACCCCTGCGCCTACAAGCGGTCGGAGCATGTTTTTCATGTGACGGCGTGCCTTTTGCATAATGAACCTACGAGTTGCCGTCGCCGGCAAGGTTAAGGATGATGACATCCGTATCCGCAGTGAAAGCGAGCCTGAACAGGGCGTATGAGTCGGCGGAGGCAGACGCGAAACCAAGTGATCTACACTTGGCCAGGATGAAGTCCCGGTAACACGGGATGGAGGTCCGCACCGATAAG
>DEPW01000029.1 GCA_002358965.1 Bacteroidales bacterium UBA3382 | reverse complement strand
GCCGAAGAGCGCCTCGCCCTGCGGGAGCAGGGAGCCACTGCCGTCTTCCCCATACAGTCCGGCCCCGTCACCTTGGAAGAGGCCATGAAGGAAGAGAATGTACTCGCCAATGTGTCAAGGACTGTCAGGGAAATCGCCTCAATCAATATTCGTATCTGAAGCCGGTCGGCGTCATACCGGTCATCTTCTTGAAAAACTTGGTGAAGGCAGCCTGTCCTTTGAAGTTCATCATGCCTGAGACCTGTCCTATCGACAGCGACTGGTCGCGCAACAGGCTCGAAGCCGTCTTAGTGGCGATGTGGTCTATGAGCGTGGAAGCGCTGCTGCTGGTGATCTTCTTACAAATCACATTCAGGTATTTGGGAGATATGCACAACTCTTCGGCGTAAAAAGAGACTTCCCGGTGCTCCGTGACATTCTTGTTCACGGAAATGAAGAATCTCTTGAATATGTCGCCCACCCTTCTCGAATCTTCGCGCACATCGCGCATTTTCACATCCTTGTTGATGATGTCCATGATTTCGAGATATATCTCGATTGCGTTAAGCCTCAGTTTCTCACTCCAATACAGATGGTCTTTGTCCCTTATGTTGGCCACGAAACGCACGAAATACCATGAAAGGGTCTTAAGCCTCTTCTTCTCGATCGAAAAGAGCGAGACAGTATTCTGCAACAGAGGGTCTTCCGAAAAATCAGGATGGAATTTAATGAAATTGATATTCGAAACCATGAAAAAATCATTGGCAGCGATAAGGACGCCGTCGCAGTCATGGCTCGGCCCGACCGAGTTAAGCGTCGAATGCGGATATATGAAGGCCATGTTTTCCCCTGAGGCATCGATCCGGAAACGGTTTCCGTCGGCCACTATCTCCGCCTGGCCTTTGGTTACGATAATGAAAATGAACAACGAACGGCACAGCACGCCCTTGTCCGCGGCATTGACGAAAGCGCTTCTGTCGAGCTTGCCGAGGAAAAAGCCGGGTACTGTAAATTTCACCTTAAAATGCTTGAGAAGCCCGTTCAATTGCATCTTGTCGTCTGTCTTTGACATGGCATCGTGATTTTTCGTTAAACTGTGGACTTTTAAACAAAAATTATTCCAATTGGGAAAAAAAGTTATTTTTTATGGTAAAAAAATTGAAAGATATTTGCACGCGAAATTAGGAAATTATATATATTATTGGTATAAATATGAGAAAATTTGTGTTAGTTCCGGCAGCTTTTCTAATATTGGCTGCGGTGACAGCCTCATGTGGAGGCGAAAACGAGGCAGGACAGAAGACGGCAACTTACAAGACATTCACCGTCGACACAGCCTCAAGGACAATCGAAAGTAGCTATTCGGCTACGATAAGAGGTCGTCAGGACATAGACATCTATCCTCAGGTTTCGGGAACAATAACAACGGTATGCGTTACCGAAGGCCAGAAAGTGAAAAAAGGCGAATTGCTGTTCATAATCGACCAAGTGCCTTACAAAGCGGCCCTCATGACGGCGGAAGCGAATGTGGCCGCAGCCGAAGCCGGAGTAGCGACCGCACAGCTCACATACGACAGCAAAGTCAAACTTTATGAGCAGAAAGTGATTTCGCAGTTCGAACTCCAATCTGCCGAAAACGCTCTCCTTACGGCAAAGGCCACACTCGCGCAATGCGAGGCCCAGAGGGTGAATGCTGCGAACAA
This sequence comes from Bacteroidales bacterium UBA3382, assembly GCA_002358965.1. GTDB lineage: Bacteria > Bacteroidota > Bacteroidia > Bacteroidales > UBA932 > Merdivivens. The sequence goes on along the minus strand of DEPW01000029.1, from coordinate 2,658 downwards.
TCTCTCATATACCGAAGTAAGCAGCCCTGCTGACGGCGTCGTCGGCACCATCCCTTACAGGCAGGGCGCATTGGTAAGCTCGGCAATGGCGCAGCCGCTCACGACCATCTCGGACAACTCCCAGATGTATGTCTATTTTTCATTCAACGAGACACAGTTGCTCAGCCTGATCAAACAATACGGCTCTCTCGACGCCACGCTTAAGGGTATGCCTGACATCAGGCTGCAGCTCAGCGACGGTTCCGTTTATGAAACTCCCGGCCGCATCGAAAGCATCAGCGGCGTAATCGACCCTACGACAGGGACGACAAGCCTCAGGGCGGTTTTCGACAACCGGGACAAACTCCTCCACAGCGGAGCGAGCGGCCGTGTAATCATCCCCGTGACTTACAACGGATGCATCGTAATCCCTCAGGCGGCCACTTCCGAACTGCAGGACAAGACCATAACCTACAAGGTCGTCGACGGCAAGACTGTCGGGACGCAGATCAAGGTGCTTCCACAGAATAACGGAAGGGAATATATCGTAACCGAGGGGCTGGTTCCGGGCGATGTAATCGTTGCCGAGGGCGCAGGTCTGCTCAGGGACGGAATAACCATATCGTCAGCAACGGAGGAATAGCGGCATGAAGGTATCAGATTTCATCAAAAGGCCGGTACTTTCGTCGGTAATATCGATATTGCTGGTACTGCTCGGCCTTGTAGCTCTGGAATCCCTTCCAGTAGAGCAATATCCGGACATCGCACCTCCTACCATTTCGGTATCGGCAAGCTATCCGGGCGCGAGCGCCGAGGCTGTCCAGAAGAGTGTCGTAGTGCCTCTCGAGGAAGCCATAAACGGTGTCGAGAACATGACATACATGACTTCCGAAGTTTCCGACGGAAGCGCGCGTATTACCATTTATTTCAAACAGGGTACGGATCCCGACATGGCCGCCGTATATGTGCAGAACAGGGCAAGTACCGCACAGGGACTCCTGCCTGCCGAAGTGACGCAGATCGGTGTGACCACTTACAAGAGGCAGACCAGCATGCTCATCATCGGCGCCGCATACAGCCCTGACGACAGATACGACGAGAACTTCATTTCGAACTATGTAGACATAAACATAGAGCCGCGCATCAAACGAGTTTCCGGTGTCGGCGATGTGATGACCCTCGGCAACTCGTACAGTATGCGTATCTGGATGAAACCGGATGTCATGGCACAGTACGGCCTGATGCCGAGCGACATAACGGCAGCACTCAGCGAGCAGAACATCGAGGCTCCTGCAGGTAATTTCGGAGAAAATTCGCAGAATTCGTTCCAGTACACCATACGATATACCGGCCGTCTCGAAAGTGTCGAGGAATTCGAAAACATCGTAATCAAGGCCGACAGCAACGGGAACATCGTCCGTCTCAAGGATGTTGCCGATGTAGAGCTCGGTGCCGAAAGCTACTCCTTCAACGGCGAAGTGGACGGACATCCGGGAGTGCAGTTCATGGTATTCCAGATAGCCGGGACCAACGCTACCGAAGTCATCAAGGACATAGAAGCACTGATCGAAGAGATCAAGACCGAACTTCCTGCAGGAATGGACATCAAGATATTGAGGAACTCCAACGACTTCCTCTATGCTTCCATCCACGAAGTGATCAAGACTTTGCTTGAAGCGATACTCCTTGTCATCCTTGTGGTTTACTTCTTCGTACAGGATTTCCGCTCGACATTGATACCTACATTGTCCATGATAGTGTCGATCGTCGGTACTTTCGCTTTCATATACCTTTTGGGATTCAGTGTCAACATCCTGACGCTCTTCGCACTTGTGCTTGCCATCGGAACTGTGGTCGATGATGCCATCGTGGTCGTCGAGGCCGTACAGTCCGAATTCGACAACGGTGTCAAATCCCCATACGAGGCGACCGTCAACGCCATGCACAATGTGACAGCCGCCGTCATCACCACGACCATCGTGTTCATGGCCGTATTCATCCCAGTATCGTTCATGGGAGGCACGGCAGGAGTCTTCTACAAACAGTTCGGACTTACGATGGCCGTAGCTGTCGGCATTTCGGCGATCAACGCCCTCACGCTCAGCCCGGCGTTGTGCGCCTTGCTCTTGTCCCCGACCGACAGCACCAGGACAAAGAAAACATTTTCCGACAGGATACGCACTGCGTACACTGTCTCGTTCTCCGCGATATCCCGCAAATACCAGAACGGGGTCAAGTTTTTCCTGAAAAAGAAATACATCGCACTGGGCATCATTGGATGCTCCCTTGTAATATTCTTCTTCCTGCTGCGCGACACCAAGACGGGACTTGTGCCTAACGAAGATACAGGCTCACTGTTCGTAAGCGTCGAGGCGGCACCGGGAACATCCCTTTACGAGACTTCGAAGATAATGGACCAGGCAGAGGAAATCCTCAAACAGTTCCCAGAAATAGAGAGCTATTCGAAAATTGCCGGCTACAGTATGATCGGAGGACAGGGACCTAACTTCGGTTCGGTCATCATCAAACTCAAGAACTGGGATGAAAGGAAAGGGAAGGAACATTCTTCCACGGCCCTGACGAGCAAGATAACAGCCGCATTGCAGCAGCTCAAGAGCGCTACGGCAATCGTCATGGCTCCGGGCCTCATACCGGGTTACGGCAGGGGTAATGCCGTCG
>DEPW01000024.1:2342-5429 GCA_002358965.1 Bacteroidales bacterium UBA3382 | reverse complement strand
CCGGTGGGGACTGTATGGATCGGAGTCGCCTCTCCGCAAGGGACCGTTGCAAAAAAAATGACATTTACCGGCGACCGCCGACGGAATATTGTAAGTTTCGCCTCGAACGCCTTGAATTTTTTACGTTTGGAAATAGCAAGATACCTTTCTATCTTGTAAATTAGCTAACACATTGGAAATTATTTGATATAACAAATTTGTTTTAACAAATAACATTTTTGTTATACCTGTTTACCAATGTATTTTCACCTTTTTCATGTTGTCAACAGCCTGCCAGACGCGTAAAAAATTGCCTCCTGCAATCTTCGACACTTCCTGCTGCGTATACCCTCTGCCGGACAACTCTCTCAAAAGACAGGGCATCTTCGAAATGTCTTCCAGGCCTTGCGGAGTGAAATCGATACCGTCGAAATCCGAACCGATGCCGACATTCTCGACGCTCCCCGTAATATCTATCACATGCTCGATATGGTCCGCAACGGTTTTGCAGGAAGGCAAAGACGCCGGTACCGAAGGATCGCATCCGGCTTTAAGGAAATGAGGGTAAAAATTAATCTGTACGACACCCCCGGCCCGTGCCAGGCTCCTTATCATATCATCGTCCATATTGCGAGGACTGGCGCAAAGCGCACGGCAGCACGAATGTGTGGCCACTACCGGAGCCGAAGAACATTCCAGGACATCGTAGAATGCCTCGTCCGAAATATGTGAGACATCCACCATCATGCCTATGCGGTTCATTTCCTTAACGAAATCGCGGCCGAAAGCACTGAGTCCGTTCCACCTTTTCTCCGAAGCAAGAGCCGCATCGCAGATTTCATTGTTTCCGTTGTGAGTGAGGGTGACATATCTCACACCTGCCCTGTACATTTCCTTCAGAAGGCCCAGTGACTTGCACAGAGGGGCGGCATTTTCCAGTCCCAGTGCTATTGAAAGCCTGCCATGCCGGCTGTTTTCAACGACATCCGTTGCACTTAACGCCAAACGGACATCTTCTGCCTCCAAAATCGAATCATGCACGGCGGCAAGCATCTCCATGACACGCCTCAATGCGGCATCTGAAGGCATGTCGTTCGGAGTATATAAAGCGAAGAATTCGCAATCCACCCCGCCCTGCCTCATCCTGATGAAATCGAAATGCCCCTGGCTGCCTGCGACCGAAAGATCGGCGCCTTCCAGGAGCCGACCCGGAGTATCGCAGTGCGTATCGACAAAGACAGGCATATTCCTCTTATCTTGCATATCTCTGCCGCACGGCTTCGAACAAGACGACAGAAGCGGCAGCGGAAACATTTAAAGAAGATATGCCTCCTTTCATCGGAATCATGGCCTTCTCATCCACGAACGAAAGGAGCGACGGCGATATGCCTTTCTGTTCAGAGCCCATTATGATGGCTATCGGCCCGGTCATATCTACATCGTATATCGGCTTGTCGCATTTTTCCGTTGCCGCAATTACTTTGAAACCGTTTTGTTTCAAATAAAAGACGGCCATTTTCAGGTTGGCGACGCGCGATGTGCTAATACGGAGCAGGGCTCCCGCCGATGTCTTGACCGCTTCGGCGTTTATTGCAGCCCCGCCTTTGGCCGGCACTATGATTCCGCTCGCACCGGCGCATTCCGCGCTTCTCGCTATGGCGCCGAGGTTCCTCACATCGCTTACCCCGTCAAGAAGCACGAACACAGGAGCTTCCGAAGTGGCCATGGCTGTATTTACGGCTTCTTCGAAATCGCTGTATTCAATGGTAGACAGGCTTGCAGCCACGCCTTGGTGCACGCCTCCTTTGGCAAGACGGTTCAGGCGCTCCACCGGAACGAACTGGACAGTGATTTTCCGGTTTTTCGCCATCTCCATCAATTCCCTGAACAACAGACCTTCCAGACCTTTTTTCAACAATATCTTGTCCATTTCCTTTCCGGCCCTGAGGGCTTCAAGGACCGGATGTATCCCGAATATGTATTGGGACTTTTCTTCAATGACTTCGTCCATAATGATTGATAATCGTATTGTTTTGCAAAAAAATGTACTGATTCATTCCGCGCAGGAAGCCCACAGTTCCATATCGCGGTCCAGCTCGTTCTTCAGATCGAGATATTTCTGGGTCATCCCCATTATGTCGTCGCCTTCACGCGGTTCCGACAGCCTTGCTTCGATCTGGGCAATTTCGGCTTCGAGGCGCGCAATGTTTTTCTCCAGAGAGATTATCTTGTTTTTAAGTCTGCGATCCTCTGTCCTGAGGAGATTCTGTCTGCGGCGCTCTTCGCGTGCCTCCGTGTTTTTTGATGGAGCCTTCGTCCCGGCCATTTCCGGAAGGGAGCGTTCCAATTCCCGGAGACTCTCTATCTTAAGGCGTTCGAGGAAATCCGCTATCCCGCCGAGATGCTCTTTCACGCGGCCTTCGCGGAACTCGTATACCTTGTCCACCAAGCCGTCAAGGAAATCCCTGTCATGCGAGACGATAAGCAAAGTACCGTTGTATTTCTGAAGGGCGGCTTTCAGGATGTCCTTGGAGCGTATGTCCATGTGGTTTGTCGGCTCATCCAATGCAAGCAGATTGTACGGATTCAGCATCAGTTTGGCCATGGCGAGCCTTGCACGCTCTCCTCCGCTCAACACGGCTACCTTCTTGTCTATGTCTTCGCCTTTGAACAGGAAAGCCCCGAGGATATCCCTCAATTTGCTGCGGATATCCCCTACCGCTATCCTGTCGAGGGTTCCGAATACAGTGTCGTTCTTGTCGAGTATGTCCTCCTGGTTCTGGGCATAATATCCGATGTTCACATTGTACCCGATGCGGAATCGGCCGCCGAGAGGCTCGAGTTCCCCGGTCACGACCCTCATTAAAGTCGTCTTTCCCTCGCCGTTACGGCCTACGAGGGCGACCTTCTCCCCTCTGGTGATAGTGATATCGGCCTTATCGAAGACCACTTTGCTGCCATAACCGGCTTTCAGCTCTTTCGCTTCTACGACGATGTCTCCGGAACGCGGAGCAGGCGGGAATTTCACATATATTGCGGATTTGTCCTCTTCGTCTACCTCGATGCGTTCGAGCCTTTCGAGAGCCTTGATTCTCGACTGCACCTGGT
>DEPW01000024.1:172-2284 GCA_002358965.1 Bacteroidales bacterium UBA3382 | reverse complement strand
TCGATCATCCGCTGCTGGTTCTCATATGCGGCCCTCTGCTGGCCTATGCGTTCTTTGCGCAATTCAAGGTACTTGCTATAAGGGACTTTGTAGTCGTAAATCTTTCCGAGCATGATCTCTACCGTGCGGTTCGTCACATTGTCCAGGAATTTCCTGTCGTGCGAAATGAGCACCATCGAGCCACGGTATATCTTGAGATAGTCCTCAAGCCACTGTATCGACTCTATGTCGAGATGGTTGGTCGGTTCGTCCAGCAACAACACGTCAGGCTTGCGTAAAAGTATCTTGGCGAGCTCTATGCGCATGTTCCAGCCTTGTGAAAAGGTTTCCGTAGGCCTTCCGAAATCCTCTTTCCTGAATCCGAGGCCTATGAGGGTCTTTTCCGCAGCCGCCGACGGAGACTCGTTACGGTACATGGCAAGCACATCGTTGATATCGTTCATCCTCTCTATTAGCCGCGAATACTCTTTGGATTCGTAGTCCGTCCTTTCCGCAAGCGTGGCTCCTATCCTGTCCAGTTCCTGCTCCATATCGCGGATGTGCGAAAACGCCGTCATGGTCTCCTCCAATACTGTCTTCCCTTTCGGATGCTCCATGATTTGCGGAAGATAGCCGAGCGTACAGTCCGAAGGGATGTCTATGCGCCCCGATGTGGGAGACTGGATGCGGCATATCAGCTTCAATATGGTGCTCTTCCCCGCCCCGTTCTTTCCCACAAGGCCGATCTTGTCCTTTTCACTTATGTGAAAATTGATGTCGTTCAGGAGAGTGAAACCTCCATACGAAACTGTCAGATGGTTAACCGATATCATTTAAAATGAGCCTCCAATGCTTCTACGACGCTGCGCGGCGCCCTTACGGGCCTTCGGGTTTTCGCATCAATGAATCCGAGAGTCACTTTCCCGGTATTCAGCAATTCTCCCCTCTGATTGTATATTTCATTCCTTATGAAGAGTTTTGCCGTAGGAATAGCATCCACCATGGTCACTACCTTCAGGCGGTCGCCCATCCTCGCCGGCAACAGATACTTGGATTGCACCTCCACGATAGGCGCCATGACGCCCTGTTTTTCTATCTCCCATATCGGGATTCCGAACTCCACCAGCATGTCATGACGCCCGCATTCCATATACCTGATATAGTTCGAATGGTGCACTATGCCCATCAGGTCGGTTTCATAATACCTTACATCGAGGAAAGTCTCGCATCTTACCATGGCTACTCTCCTTTCAAAGTCTTTAATGCAGCCTTGAGGGCTTCGAGCTTGCTCAATGCGTCGGCTTCTTTCTTCCTTTCGAGTGCGACTACGGCCTGCGGGGCATTGGCGACGAACCGTTCGTTGGAAAGTTTGCCGCGGACCTGTTTCAGGAACCTTTCGTTATGCGCAATCGCTTCCTCTGTCTTCCTTATTTCCTCTTCTGTATCCACCAGGCCGGAAAGCGGCACGAAGAACTCTGTCGTCGATACCATAAATGACACGCCTTGAATATTTTCAGGAATCTTGTCTATAGCATCGATTGAAGATATGTTGGCCATCTTCATGACTACCGGGGAAAAGTCTTTCGGGAACTCTCCGCGTACCGACAGCGACAACTGCTCTTTAGGCGAAATGCCTTTGCTCTGGCGTATGTTCCTGATGGAAGCTATCACATCGCATACCATCGAAAAATGTCCGATGTATCCTGCGTCGTACGCTTCCGCCCGAGGCATCCTGGCGAGCATGATCGTATCGCCGTCCTTGCGTTCGGCAAGGTTTTGCCACAATTCCTCCGTTATGAACGGCATGAAAGGATGTATCAGCCTCAGCAATGCGTCGAAAAAGCCCAGGGTACTCTCGTACACCTGTCTGTCAATGCCTTTGCCGTAAGCCGGCTTGACGATTTCGAGATACCATGCGCAGAAATCGTCCCAGAAAAATTTGTACAGCGCCATCAGGGCGTCTGACAGGCGGAATTTGTCAAAATGGTCATTGACGACCTCGATCATCTGGTTCAACTTATGCTTGAACCAAACAACGGCAATCTTCGAACTGTCAATCTGTATTGAAGAGTCATCGACATCTTCGCCCACCTTCCATCCCATTACAAGGCGGAAGGCGTTCCATATCTTGTT
>DEPW01000024.1:0-164 GCA_002358965.1 Bacteroidales bacterium UBA3382 | reverse complement strand
AAATTCCTGCCCTGCTCGACCTGCGATTCGTCGAAAAGGATATCGTTTCCGGCAGCGCTGCAGAGCAGCATGCCAAGACGCACCCCGTCTGCGCCGTATTGTTCCATCAGCCTGATAGGGTCAGGAGAGTTGCCGAGGGATTTGGACATCTTGCGGCCCAGTTT
>DEPW01000059.1:8886-14604 GCA_002358965.1 Bacteroidales bacterium UBA3382 | reverse complement strand
CGCTTCACGCTACGGCCATGCGCCGAAGGTTTACGATGTGGTGATTTCGGACGGGGCGAGAAGGCTTGAATAATCTGCGAGATGGCATCTGAATTCAGACTTTGGTTTTCCATCATAAGGCCGCGCACGCTTCCTGCTTCGATTGCCGGAGTCGTTGCCGGTTCCGTGTACGCCTGGGCACAGGGCGTTTTCTTGTGGGTTCCGGCCCTTGTCGCATTGATATTCGCTGTCTCGGCTCAGATAGGTTCGAATCTGGCCAATGATTATTTCGATTTCCTCAAGGGGGCGGACGGAGCAGGAAGGGTGGGTCCGAAACGGTATCTGACCACAGGCGAAGTATCTCCGAAAGCCATGGTGGCGGCCACGATGGGCTTCCTTTCCTTAGCGGCGCTTTCCGGGCTGTCGCTGTTATTCATGACAGGAAAGTTGTGGCTGCTCGGCGCCGGTCTGGTCATCATCCTGGCGGCTGTCGCCTATAGCGGAGGACCTTATCCCTTGTCGAGGCATGCGCTCGGGGATGTGGCCGTCTTGCTGTTTTTCGGACTTGTTTCCGTATGCTTCACCTATTATGTGCAGGCTCTGTCTTTCGACTGGGGCGCATTGCTCTTAGGCCTTGCAGTGGGCCTGGCGACCGACAACATACTCGTAGTGAACAATTACCGTGATATGGAGCAGGATGCCGCCAATGGAAAGCATACGCTTGTCACCCGGTACGGACGCAAATTCGGCCAAAGGCTCTATTACTGGAACGGTGTCGCCGCAATGTTCTTTGCGATCTTCGCTGCCGCCGTGCATTCGCATTACGATTGGGGCGACTGGCTGAGGGCTTATGTGATAATGAGTTTCTATCTGCTTTTCCATACTTATTGCCATCAGTATCTTAAGCGCCTGCAGGGTGAAGCGCTTAATCCTCTGTTGGGCAAGACGGCGAGGAATCTGCTGATATTTGTCGCTCTGTTCGCTGTGACGATCCTTACCGACATTTTGTAGCAAGATACAGTATGCAGGTGCCGAAAGTCATCGGCCTGTATGTGCATTCCTCGAATCCGCAATCTCTGAGGATCGATGCGAGCCGTTCGCGCTGTGGAAACGCCTCGATGCTTTCCGGGAGGTACGAGTACGCCTTGCGGTCTTTTGATATTTTCCCTCCGATGGCCGGTATGATTTTCCCGGCGTAAAGTCTGTAAAACTGCCTGAAAGGGCTGTGCACGGGTACCGCCAGTTCGAGTATGGCGAGTCTGCCTCCTTTGTCGAGGACGCGGTGTATCTCGGATATGCCTTTGCGGAGATTTTCAAAATTCCTGACGCCGAATGCGACGGTCACCGCGTCGAAGGAATTGTCGGGGTACGGTATGGCTTGGCAGCAGTCGCATTTGATGAAATCTATGCCAAGGCCGTTTGTTTTCCGGCGTGCGACTTCGAGCATGCCTTCGGAAAGGTCCGCACCTGTGATGGTACGGGGTTTAAGGCGGCGGTATATTTCCAATGTCATGTCTGCTGTGCCGCAGGCAATGTCCAATATGCGTCCCGGGCCGCCTTCACTGATGGCTTCGATGGTTTTCCTCCTCCATCTTCTGTCCGAGCCGAAAGACATCAGATGGTTCATCCTGTCGTATGCCGGGGCTATGTTGTCGAACATCCTTTCCACCTGTTCGTGCTTGCTGCCCTCCTCCCCGTATGGTTTGATGGTTGTGCCCATATTTGGAATACCGTTTTTCTAATCAAGTTCCGATTTCAGTTTAGCAAATGTAGGTATTTTTTTATGATTTTTATTCTGCTGTAAAAGTGGCCCGGACAAGGCAGATGCTGCCGTTCTGCACGGATGCATCACGAAGCAGAGGCAATTTTTGCGGATAATCGAAAAATTTTCCTAACTTGCAGGGAAAAGCTTTCAACATCATGGAAATCTGGCATATCTGGGCCATAATAGCCCTCGTTCTGGTCATCATAGAGATTTTTACTACCGGTTTTGCCGTACTGTGCCTGGCTTTCGGCGCTGTCGCTGCGGCCGTTGCATCTGCCTGTTCCGCGACACTTGCATGGCAGATAGTGTGGTTTTCGGTGGTTACAATGGCCGCCTTCGTATTGGTGAGGCCGTTCTTGCTTAAGAGTTTCAAGCGCAGCAGACGCGGACGCGAGAGCGGTGTCGATGCGCTGATAGGACGCCAGGCGGTAGTTACCGAGCGCATATCCCCGGCCTCCAATACAGGAAGGGCGGCGATCGACGGTGACGACTGGAAAGCGGTGAGCGTCGAAGGCGATGACATAGAAAAAGGCGAGAGAGTGACGGTCGAAAGCGTGGACAGTGTCATCCTCAAAGTCCGGAAGATTAGGGAAAATCATTAAAACTTCAAAATATGGGAACAATAATCATCGTTACGCTCATAGCCCTGATAGTCATCATTTTCGCTCTTTCAGGACTTAAGATCATCCAGCAAGGTGAAACAAAAGTCATCGAAAGGCTCGGCAAATACCACGGTACGCTGTCATCCGGAATAAACATCATCTGGCCTATACTCGACAAACCGCGCAAGATATATACGCGATATATCCGTGAGGGCTACAGCGGCGGGGCCCAAGTAGTGCTAAGGCTCTCCGACAGGATAGACCTCAGGGAACAGGTCTATGATTTTCCTGAACAGAGCGTGATTACCAAGGACAATGTCACTACCCGAATCAATGCGCTGCTCTATTTCCAGATTACCGATCCGTTCAAGGCAGTCTACGAAATAGACAATCTTCCGAACGCGATAGAAAAACTCACCCAGACTACCCTGAGGAATGTCATCGGTGAACTCGAGCTCGACGAGACCCTTACTTCGCGCGACACTATCAACTCAAAGCTCCGCGCTGTCCTTGACGATGCATCCAACAAATGGGGCGTAAAGGTGAACCGTGTCGAGCTCCAGGACATCACCCCTCCTGAAACGGTCCGCAATGCCATGGAGCAGCAGATGCAGGCAGAACGGGAAAGAAGGGCCAAAATCCTTAAAGCCGAAGGAGAAAAGACATCCGCCATCCTCAAATCCGAGGGTGAGAAGGAGTCCCAGATCAACAAGGCTTCGGCAGATAAGGAATCGCAGATACTGATTGCCGAAGGAGAGGCGCGGGCGAAAATCCTGCAGGCCGAGGCCGAGGCTGCCGCTATTGCGAAAATCTCCGAGGCCATCCAGGGTACCGGCTCTAATCCGGCATCCTACATGCTTGCCGTAAAGTATATCGAAACGATGAAGGAAATGGTCAGCGGCAAAGACAACAAGACGGTCTATATGCCGTATGAGGCTTCTTCAATGTTGAGTTCGCTCGGCAGTATCAAGGATCTGTTCGGGAAAAATTGACAGGTATTTGCACAAGGATCATAAATCACCCTGCCGTCAGCATCTCTTCGGCAGGGTGATTCGATAAAGCAGGTCCGACAGCCGTTTATTTGATTCTAAAGGTTACCGGGAGGGCAAATGTGACTCCGACAGGTTTTCCTTTGATCATTGCCGGCTCCCATTGAGGAGACTCTTTGACTACCCTCAGGGCTTCATTGTCCAGGAGTTCATTCGCACCTTTGAGGATTGAAGGGTTTACAAGTTTCCCGTTCTTGTCGATAGTAAACTGTATTACCACTATCCCTTCGATTTTGTTCTTGAGTGCCTCTTCAGGATATTCGAGGTGTTCCAATATCCATTTAGTGAATCCGGCGGCTTCCTCACCCTGGAATTTGGGTTTTACCTGAACATCGCCGAGTTGGTATGTCTTGTCGTCCTGATCCGATTCTTCGTTATCCACCATGTTTATGATGATTCCGTCTCCTTCAGGAGAGGATGTGATACAGATCTTCTCAGGATAGCCGTCTTTCTTAATCCTGACACCTTGGCTCTGACCTGTTATGTCTTCGCCGTTGATCTGGAATCTCGTATTTCCGGCAAGGTCGAAAAACAGGTCGTCTTTGTCGATTCCATCATCGCTGATGTCTATGATTGTGGACCCTCCGTCTTTCGAGATGCTTATTCCCTTCTTTGCAAGGAGTTGGTCGACATCGATAGTCTTGACGGAGTTGCCGTCATCCTGAACGGAAAACGATACCGTACCGGTGCTGTTGTCGAAATCGATGGTATATTTTCCCGATTTCATTATGATTTTGCTTTTGTCAGGGTCGGAAGTTTTAGTATCTTTGCCGTAATCGGTGTAGGTATAGCTTACCGTGAAGCTTGCTTCCGTAGAGGCGGAGTCGCCCGCTGCGATATGGCGGTCGGCCGCAGGAGCCACATAGGTGACTTCGGTCTTGGCATTTGCGACTATGCACAGCCCGACCAGCGGAATGGCATAAAGCACTCTCAGTGCTTTAGCGAGAGTCGATTTTTTACTTGACATCATAGTAATGCGTTTTTTAAGAGTACTGTGATTAAAGCTGTTGGTTATTGAGTGGCCGCTCAAGCCAACGGCTTTTTTGATTAACAAAAGTTGGTATTGTGTAGCATTAATGCCGGATTTGAGTACTTCCCTGTCGGCTTCGTATTCGTGGATGGCCCGGATGTCGCTGCGTAACATCCATATTACCGGATTGAACCATTGGAGTGCGGTGAACAGGTCCATGAGCAGCAGATCCCATGAGTGTCCGAGACGGATGTGGGCCTTTTCGTGCAGGATGATCTCATCGTGCCTTCCCTGCCAGTCTTCTTCTGAAAGGACTATGTATCTCATCCAGCTGAAAGGGGCGGTATTGCGTCGGGTTACTGCGATTACCGTCCCGTCCTGCTGGGGAATCCTCTTGCATCGGCGGATGATGCGCATTACGCTGTAGATGGAGACGGCCGTATTGGCGAGTATCGCGACCGCCCCTGCCGCAAGGATATACAGCAGGATATCCTCGACCATGAATGTGTTTTCAGAGGGCAAGGCGATGTCCAATACCCGAATGTTGTCAATCACGGTCTCAGGCAGTGCCGGGGCCTCCACGGTCTTGTGTATGGTTATCCTCAGCAGCGGAAGCAGTGACGCCACCATTGCCGAGCAAAGCAACACTGCCCTGTTTAGCCTGTGGAAAGTCTCTTTGCTTAGCAGCAGGCGGTAAAACAGATAGAATGCTCCGAAAAGCACGGCCGTTTTAATCTCGTATATTATGAAATCCGCAGGTGTCATTTTTTGTTATTCCCGTTATTTTTGTTATTCCCGTTTTTCTCGATTTCGTCAATCAGCGCCTTCAACTCTTCCACGGTGATCTTTTCCTCTCTGACCAACTCCGAAACGGCGTTAAGGTATGAGTTGCCGAGGTAGTTGCTGATGATACCGCTGAGGCTGCTCCTTCCGTATTCCTCGCGGCTTACCGCTGGGTAATACCGGTAAGTGTTCCCGTGCGCCTTGTGCGTAAGGAAACCGTTGCTTTCAAGTATCCTGACCATTGTGGAGATGGTGTTGATGTGCGGTTTCGGTTCCGGGTACAAGCCCTGCACTTCCTTGACATACATCGGCCCGTTGTCCCAGAACATGTTCATTATTTCGTTTTCACGCTTCGTAAGTCTTTTCATGATATCAAAAGTTTGTTTCCGATGCAAATATAACTAAATTTTTTAGTTGCAACTAAAAAAATTAGTTAAAAAAATATTTTTTTTTACGATTATCCGAAAAAATCACCCTCCGGTCGAAGACATCCCTGTCGACCGCAGATGTCTCGTTTGAGCACTCCCGTCCCCTCCGGACGAAACATGCAAATGCAAATAAATTTGCATT
>DEPW01000059.1:0-8843 GCA_002358965.1 Bacteroidales bacterium UBA3382 | reverse complement strand
GCTCTCGGCTTCTGCGTAAGTTTTGCTTCCGCAGAGTTACTGTTCACGCCTCGGCAATGCAGGCAGAAGGCCTGCATCGCCTGTTCCGCCCGTCGTTTCCGGGAGTCCGGGCCCTCCCGTCCCCTCCGGACGAAACAGGCAAATGCAAATAAATTTGCATTGCTCTCGGCTTCTGCGTAAGTTTACAAAAATTTTGGAATCATGGAAGGACAGAGAAAAGAAGAGGTAAACGAGCAGAAAAAAGATGTGGTGCAGGACGAGGGGCAGGAAGGGAAGCGGAAGGAAGAAGAGGATCTGATGAAAATGTGCATAATCACTAATATGTTGTCACAGTAGTAGGATTGGAATCATGATAAGGATAGAAGTAACGCCTTGGGGCAAAGGCCCCGGAGGGGAAGAAATACATCTGTACAGGATGATCAATGATCTCGGAGCCTCGGTAGTGCTTTCCGAGACCGGCGCCGGGATCGTGGAAATCAATGTCCCTGACAAATACGGTAAGATAGCCAATGTAGCCCTGGGCTATGCCCGTGCGGAGGACTATTTCAATGACGGCCCTTGCATGGGAAAGGTGCCGGGAAGGTATGCCAACAGGATAGCGGGGGCGAAGTTCGTGCTGGACGGAAAAGAGCACCGGCTGCTTTCGGACAAGCCTGATTTCCAGTTGCACGGCGGCCCCGGGGGCTATGCGGACAGGATATGGGCGGGCCGCGTGTCGGAAGGCGGGGTCGAGTTCCTTTTGGAAGACCCTGACGGCAAGAACGGTTATCCCGGCAATGTCGAGGCCCTTGTGCGTTACGAATGGGACGATGACTGCCGTTTGATGCTGACTCTCAGGGCGCACAGCGATGCCCCTACGGTAATCAATCTTACCAACCATGCATATTTTAACTTAAAGGGAGAAGGTGACGGGGATATCTTGGAACATGAACTTACCCTGAATGCATCCGACTATGTCGTTACCGACTCCAACCTTGTGCCTACCGGGGAGATAGCCTCGGTAGCCGGCACCCCGATGGATTTTGTCGAGCCCAAGGCAATCGGCAGAGACATTTCGAAAGATTTTCCTGCATTGAAGTCTGGAAAGGGCTATGATTCGTGCTGGGTCATAGACGGGCGGCCCGGAGAGTTGAACTTTGCGGCAAGGCTCGAAGAGAAGCGGTCGGGCAGAGTGCTGGAAATCCTGACGACCCAGCCGGGCGTACAGGTATATACCGGCAATTGGCTGAACGGCTGCCCGAAAGGCAGGGGCGGAGCCGAATATCATGACTACTACGGAGTGGCGCTGGAGTGCCAGCATCTCCCGGATTCGCCCAACCATGCGGATTTTCCTTCCACTGTCCTGAGGCCGGGAGAAGAATTCAACGAAATGATAATTTTTAAATTTTACACCCGATGAAACAATACCTGGATTTGCTGCGTCATGTGAAAGAGCACGGTGTCCTGAAGCATGACCGTACCGGAGTGGGTACGAAGAGTGTGTTCGGTTACCAGATGAGATTCGACCTTTCGGAAGGTTTTCCCCTGCTCACTACCAAGAAGGTGCATCTGCGTTCCATCATATATGAACTGCTCTGGTTCATTTCGGGGGATACCAATATCAAGTATCTTCACGACCACGGGGTTTCGATCTGGGACGAGTGGGCCGATGAAAACGGGGATCTCGGACCGGTTTACGGCCATCAGTGGCGCTCGTGGCCGGCTCCCGACGGGACGNNGGGACGGTCATAGACCAGTTGTCGGCCGTAGCCGATTCGCTGAAACGCAATCCTGATTCGCGCCGCCATATCGTTTCGGCCTGGAATGTGGCCGAAGTCGACAAGATGGCCCTGCCTCCTTGTCACACGCTGTTCCAGTTTTATGTGGCCGACGGGCGGCTCTCCTGCCAGCTCTATCAGAGGAGCGCGGATCTGTTCCTCGGCGTGCCTTTCAACATAGCCTCCTACGCGCTGCTGACCATGATGATGGCACAGGTGTGCGGCTACAAGGCAGGGGATTTCGTACATACTTTCGGGGACGCGCATATCTATCTGAACCATTTCGAGCAGGTTGACCTGCAACTCTCACGCGAGCCGCGCAAGCTGCCTGTAATGAAAATCAATCCCGAGGCAAAGGACATATTCTCATTCGAATATGAGGATTTCACCCTCGAAGGATACGATCCGTGGCCTGCCATAAAGGCTCCCGTGGCTGTCTGATACCATTGTCATATATTAGATATCATGTCTTACGGAAACCTTAAAATCAACATGATCGTGGCCGTGGCGGACAATCTCGCCATAGGCCGGGGAAACGACATGCCGTGGCATCTGTCGGAGGACCTGAAATATTTCAAAAAAACCACATCCGGCCATACGGTGATAATGGGACGCCGTACTTTCGAGTCGATTGGCCGCCCGCTTCCCAAAAGGAGGAACATAGTCATAACCCGCGACCCGTCTTCATGCGGATTGGATGGCGTCGAGGGGATAGAATGCATGCCGTCGCTCGAAGCGGCCTTTGCCGAATGTGACGGAGAAGTCTTCATCATCGGGGGAGGCAGCGTCTATGCCCAGGCTCTCGAATATGCGGATACTGTCTATATGACACATGTCCGCACCGAGATAGCCGATGCGGACACGTTTTTTCCGGAATTGTCTCCCCGTATTTGGAAGTCTCTGTCTTCGTCTCCGGAGATGAAGGACGAGCAGAGCGGACTTATCTTCAGCTTTGAGGTTTACGGGCGCGCCTGCCCATGATGACTGCGACTATTGCGCCGGCCAATACTATGATGATCGTCGACGAGGTGGCAAGGCTTATCCTGTCGCCTTTCATGTAGGATTGAGGCTCGAATTCGAAGACTATCTCATGCTGTCCGGCCGGGATGTCTATGGCGCGAAGCAGATAGTTCGCGCATTTGATTTCCGTTTCCTTACCGTCGATGTATGCTTTCCATCCTGCCGGATAATATATATCGCTGAATACGGCGAGGCCGCCCAGTTCGGATTCGGCCGAGTATTTCAACCTTTTCGGAGAATATTCCGTAAGCAGGATGCTGCCTTTCGAGGCGGAAAGGCTGTCGGCCGGCGTTTCGGCACTCCCTTCATCCGAGGTGAGCACGGTCTCGGTGCGTGGGTCGATTGTACCCAAAGAGTCAAGGGCGGCAGCAGCAGACTGAACTGAGGATACGCTACCTGCGAACCATGCATTGCCCTGTGCCCAGCGGTTGGTCACCGGAGGCATTTCGCCATCGAGTATGATGTACTTGCAATTGAGCATCGACAGTACCGGAGAGTAAGGCAGCCGTTGCTGTACCTCTTCGATGGTGTTGCACTGCCCGATGACACCGTATATGCGGTTAATCTCATCTATGAGATATCCGTTGATGACATTTTGATAGCTGCTGAGCTTTGCAGCGCTGTATCCGCCGATGTTTTTGTGATAATAGCTCGCGGCCGAGCTGTTGAATATGTCGCTGCTCAGGTCGACCACCCTGTAATATGGCTCCGGATCCTGGAGGATGAAGGCATCCACCGGCCTTTCCCTCATCATGGACTGATAGGTGCTCTTGTCCACCATGTGGTTGTCGTTAAGATACCTCTTGTCTACTCCCCATAGATCGAAAAGCACGAGTGCCGCCAAGGCCGCATAGGCATATCCTGTCCTTTTTGCAGGAACGAAGATCATGATGGCGGCGGCAGCTACTATCAGAGCGGCTGTCCGGAGTGCGTCGCTTCTCAGAAGCGATATCCTGTCTGCCTTGAGCGCAGCCGCCATCTCGCTGCCGTATTGCGCGTCCGAGGCCGAGGAGAAGTTTCCGATAATCCCCGGGAAGATACATAGCAGCAGGGCTATTCCTGCCGTGATTCCGACGGCCGCATAGAGGCTCTTCATGTATTTTTTCCGGTCTTTAAGAAATTCGGATATTCCCATTACTGCGAGCAGCGGAGTGGTGATCTGCAGGATTACGAGTGCCATGGAGACTGTCCTGAACTTGTTGTAGAACGGCAGGATTTCATACATCGCCTTTGTGAAGCCCATGATATGCGAACCCCAGGCAAGCAATATGGCGAAGATGGACACCGCCAGCAGCCACCATTTCCGCCTGTCTTCAGATATGATCAGCCCGAGCAGGGCGAGCATTACGACGACGGCTCCCAGATACATCGGCCCTACCGTGAAAGGCTGAGGCCCCCAGTAAAGCGGAAGATTGTCCATCGTCCGCTCGAGGTTAGGTATGTTTGCCCGTCTCAGCAGGGCGTATATGTCCGAATTGTCACCCAACGCTCCGGCTGACGAGCCTCCGTTCAGGTTCGGAATCATCAGATTCGGTGTTTCTTCTATGCCGTATGACCATGCCGTAGCATAGGCCAGGTCGAGCCCTTCGTCTTCCCCCTCTTCTTCTTCAAGTCCCGAGCCTCCGCGGATGGAATATCCGGTGTACTCCATAAGTGGCAGGAGCTTGTTGGAAACGGTGGCTATTCCGCACACCCCTATGACGAGCAGCAGTGCCGAAGCGATGGCGAACCGCTTGAAGGTCTTGCCTTTTATCGCAAGTACGAGTTCGGTGATGGCATATGCCAGGACGATTATGGCGAGATAATAGGTTATTTGCGGATGATTGGGCTGTATCTGGAGCGAAAGGGTCACCCCGAAGAGTGCGGCTCCGAGCAATTGCGCAGGAAGGCTTTTCGCCTTGTATGCATATACGATGGATGCCAGCACCCAAGGCATATAGGCGATTGCCAGCATTTTGGTGTTGTGTCCGGCCTGGATTATCTGTATGTTGTAGGAACAGAGCGTTATGGCTATCGCTCCGAGCACGGCGGTGCTTTTTCCGTATCCGAAGGAGAGCATCAGCAGGAAGCCTCCGAGGAGCGAAATGAGCAGATAGCTGCCCGGCCTTGTCTTGTCGAGTATAGGGTTGATATAGCCGAGCAGGTTGCCTTCGGTATTGGCGTAGAACGATACGTTCGGCATTCCCGAAAACATCGAGTTGCTCCACCTGGTCTTGTCGTCCGGGTGGGCGGCGTTGTATTCCTTGGTTTCCTGCGAAGCCTCTAACCATGCGACCCTGTCATGTTGGTAGATCACTTTGTCACCAAGCAGTTGTGGCGCGAATCCGAAAGCTATGACGGCGAACAGCGCCACTATTCCGATGTAAGAGAGTGCATTTTTTAAAGTCTTGTCCATATTGTCATTTATGTGTTTTTGATGCAATGTCTTCCAACAGTCCGGCCATCCTGCAGGCGAGCCGTGAGCGTTCGTATTCCATTGCCGCCTTCCTGTCGGTTTCTTCGGTTTTCCCGTTTTCCTCGTACTGTTTCCAGAGCCGGAGTATTTCCGCTTTCAGTTTTTCGGTATCGTCCCATCCGAAGGCCTTTCCGCAGCCGCTTGTTTCGAGCATTTCGGCCATGGCTCCGTCAGGCGAACCGATCCCTATTACGGGACGGCCCGAAGCGAGATATTCGAACAGTTTTCCGGGGAGGACGGCCTTGTATTCAGGTTCGTTGCGTAAAGGCAGTATGAGTATGGAGGCTCCGAAGAGCTCCGATACTGCCGCTTCGTGAGGCACATAGCCCAGATAGTCGGCATGAAGCCCGGCGGCATTTATGGAATCGAGTATCTGCCGGTCGGTCTTGCCGGCGAGCCGGATGCGCAATCTTTCCGAAAATCCGGGAACTTCGGCGCACAATTCCTTTAATGACAGCCACAGGTTCTCGGGATTGCCGTCTGCGGCGAACAGGCCTGTATGGACGATGTTGAATGTAGGCCATGACACAGGCCTTGCACCCCGGAAATCTTCGGCATCCCACCCGTTGGTTATGAGGGTTACGGGCGTGCCGGTCTTCTTCATGAAGTCGCGCCGTACTACCGGTGAAACCGCGACTACGGCATCGGCTTCGTCGAGTACGCTCTTTTCAAGCCTGATGTGCTTTCTGCGCACCGCTTTGCACATCGGGATGTATTTGAAGTAAAATATTTCCGTCCACGGGTCTCTGAAATCTGCCACCCACGGTATACCGGTTAGGCGTTTCAACTCTTTGCCTATCAGGTGCATGGAATGTGGGGGTCCGGTAGTTACGATTACATCGGCCGGATGCTTTTCCAGATATCTTTTCAGGAATCTTACGGACGGCCTTATCCACAGGCATCTCGGATCCGGGACGAACAGGTTTCCCCTGGCTTTCATTGAGATACGCTGTATCAAAGATTTGTCCGACGACGCGCTGACTATATTGACCTCTTTCGATATGCCCTTTCCTCCGGTAAGCCGCCGGTAGATGCCATACGGCTCCGTTATATGCGTCATGATCACTTCGGTTCCGGGAAGGATGTCATCACAGAGGCTTTCGTCGGTGACGAGCCTTTCGGGGTTCTGCGGAGTATATATGACCGGCTTCCACCCGTACTCAGGCAGATATTTTGAAAATTTAAGCCAGCGCTGGACTCCGGAGCCGCCTGTCGGAGGCCAGTAATATGTAATGATCAGCGCTTTTTTCATTTTTGAAAAAAATATCCACAAAGATAGCAAGCTGTTTCGAATTTTCTGAATTGTAGACCTTTAAAATTCCAATAAAACCCTTTGATGCCGGTTGTATGTAAAATGTATATAAGATTACCCGAAGCATGTCTATTTTGTGGCAACGCATTTTTTCTTTTTTTGATGATTTCACGATAATTTTGTTGCAAATGAGTTTGCTGGACGATTTCGGTGGATTCGTTCGTCCGGTCTTGATTAATATTTAAGGTTTAACGTGTTTTTATTGGAGGCTGTGCCGGTTATATGCCGGTACGGCCTTTCTCATGTACGGATTTTTTGTTAAGTTTGTAAACTTTTTGGCTGAATGGTGCTATATGGGAAAATCTGAAAAAATCATAAAAGGCAGCGGCGGAGTAGTCGAGACACCGCTGATGAAACAATATTACGAGGTAAAGGCGAGATATCCCGATGCGATTCTGCTTTTCAGAGTGGGAGATTTCTATGAAACTTTCGGGGAAGATGCCGTGACGGCGAGCAAAGTGCTCGGAATAGTCCTTACCAAGAGGGCGAACGGTTATGCGGCATCGGTCGAGCTGGCCGGTTTTCCTCATCATTCGATAGATCTGTATCTACCCAAACTCGTGCGCGCCGGTTACAAGGTGGCCGTGTGCGACCAGCTGGAGGACCCGAAACTTACCAAAAAGATAGTAAAAAGGGGAGTTACCGAACTCGTCACCCCCGGTGTCGCCTACAACGAGCAGCTTCTCGATAGCAAGGAAAACAATTTCCTGGCAGCTCTCTCGTTTGACAAAGAGACTGTGGGCATGGCGTTCCTGGATATATCCACCGGTACTTTCAAGGCCGCCCAAGGGAATCTCGAATATGCCGAGATGCTTGTCGGCTCCTTTGCCCCCAAGGAGATTCTCGTACCGCGCGGATATGAAAAAGGTGTCAAAGAACATTTTGGTGACAAATATTACATATCGACCCTTGACGAATGGGCATTTGTCTACGAGTCATCTTACCGAAAGCTGGCAAAGCAGTTCGGTGTCGAGTCCCTGAAGGGCTTCGGGGTGTCGAAAATGCCTCTCGGAGTCGCGGCTGCCGGTGCGATACTCGTGTACCTCGAGCATACCGAGCATAGCGACATAGGCCATATATGCTCGATTTCGCGCATAGACGAAGAGGACTATGTGTGGATGGACCGTTTTACCGTAAGGAATCTGGAAATATTCAGTTCGGCAGCCGGAAGCGACGGAGTTTGCTTGCTCGATGTAATGGACAGGTGTTCGTCGCCCATGGGAAGCCGCATGCTCCGCAGCTGGCTGGCGATGCCGATAATGGATATCAGGCGGTTGAACGGCCGCTATGATGCGGTTTCGTATTTTGTCGAAGACAGAAACGCCCTTGGCGGGGTGAGGGAACGCATCGGCGAAATAGGCGATCTCGAAAGGATTGTTTCCCGTGCGGCGGCAGGAAGGATATCCCCGCGCGAGATGATGCAGCTCAAACGCGGCCTCAGGCAGGGAACTCCTGTCAAAGAACTTTGTTCGCACAAGACAGCGGATTCGTTGAATGCCCTCGTCGCAAGGATAGACGGTTGCGAGGAGCTGGTGGCTCTTATAGAGCGGACTCTTGCGCCCGAGCCTGCCTCCGCCATAGGCAAAGGCGATGTCATCGCAGCCGGTGTCAACGCCGAACTGGACGAATTGCGCGACCTTGCCGTGCACAGCAAAGAATATCTGCTCAATCTCCAGCAAAGGGAAATCGACAGGACCGGAATACCGTCGCTGAAAATAGGTTACAATAGCGTTTTCGGCTATTATCTCGAAGTCCGCAACACATACAGGGACAAGGCTCCGGCGGAATGGATCAGGAAGCAGACCCTTGTCAATGCCGAAAGGTATATAACCGAGGAACTCAAAGAGTATGAGGCCAAGATACTCGGAGCGCAGGAGAGGATATACAATTTGGAGACTTCCATATATCAGGATCTCATAGCGGCTATCAGGGCGAAGGTATCTGTGATACATGAAAATTGCGATGCCTTGGCGACAATCGATGTCCTGGCATCTTTCGCGGTATCGGCAATCGAACACGGCTATTGCCGTCCCGAGATGAGCCGCGGCCACGCTTTGGACATAAGCCAGGGGCGGCATCCTGTGATAGAGACCCTTATGCCGGTAGGTGAACAATATGTGGCGAATGACCTGCATCTCGACAATTCCGAACAGCAGATCATCATCCTCACCGGTCCGAACATGGCCGGTAAGTCGGCACTGTTGCGCCAGACGGCCCTCATCACGCTCATGGCGCAGGTGGGATGCTTCGTGCCCGCAGAGTCGGCACACATCGGACTGGTGGACAAGATTTTCACCCG
>DEPW01000045.1:11519-22785 GCA_002358965.1 Bacteroidales bacterium UBA3382 | reverse complement strand
CGCAGGGAGGTTTCGAAAGACGAAGCCATGAAGACATACACCGAAAAGGGTGACGAGTACAAATGCGAGCTGATCCGCGACCTTCAGGACGGTACGATCACATTCTATACCAACGGGTCGTTTACCGACCTTTGCCGGGGACCTCATTTGAGGGACACCTCTGTGATCAAAGCCGTCAAGCTTACATCGATAGCCGGAGCGTATTGGCGCGGCGACGAGAACCGCCAGATGCTCACACGCATATACGGTATCACTTTCCCGAAAAAATCACTTCTCGACGAGTATCTCGTCCTTCTTGAAGAGGCCAAGAAGAGGGATCANNACCCGTATCTACGGCATCACCTTCCCCCAGAAGAAGCTGCTCGACGAGTATATTGCCCTGATGGAAGAGGCCAAGAAGAGGGATCACAGGAAGCTCGGCAGGGAACTGGAGCTCTTCGCTTTCTCCCCGCGTGTGGGGCAGGGACTTCCTCTGTGGCTTCCGAACGGGGCGATGTTGAGGGAAAGGCTGGAGATGTTCCTCAGGAAAGTCCAGAAATCTTACGGATACCAGCCGGTGATTACGCCGCACATAGGACAGAAACAGCTCTATGTGACATCGGGCCACTATGCAAAATACGGGAAAGACTCGTTCCGTCCGATCACTACCCCTCAGGAGGGCGAGGAGTTCCTTCTCAAACCGATGAACTGCCCTCACCATTGCGAAATATACAGGACAAAACCGAGGTCTTACAAGGATCTTCCCCTGAGATTCGCCGAATTCGGCACGGTTTACCGTTACGAGCAGAGCGGAGAGCTTCACGGGCTTACGCGAGTGCGCGGATTCACGCAGGATGATGCGCATATCTTCTGCCGCCCGGACCAGCTGAAAGACGAGTTCTGCAAGGTGATAGACATAGTGCTGTATATATTCAAGACGCTTGATTTCAATGAGTATGTGGCACAGGTGTCTTTGCGTGACCCTGACAACAGGGAAAAATATATAGGTTCCGATGAAAATTGGGAAAAGGCCGAAAAGGCGATAATCGAGGCAGCGGCGGAAAAGGGACTCAAGACCGTGGTCGAATACGGCGAGGCCGCTTTCTACGGGCCTAAGCTCGATTTCATGGTCAAGGACGCCATAGGCAGGAAATGGCAGCTCGGCACGATACAGGTAGACTACAACCTTCCTGAACGCTTCGAACTCGAGTACACGGGAAGCGATGACAAGAAGCACCGTCCGGTGATGATACACCGTGCGCCTTTCGGTTCGATGGAGCGCTTCGTCGCCGTTTTGCTGGAGCATACGGGCGGAAAGCTTCCTCTCTGGCTTACTCCTGAGCAGGCCGTGATTCTTCCGGTCAGCGAGAAATACAACGAATATGCAAAAAAAGTTTGCAATTTGCTGAATAATTGCGATATTCGCGCCTCAATCGATGACAGGAACGAAACGATTGGCAAGAAGATACGCGAAAACGAGATGAAGAGGATACCGTATCTGCTCGTTGTCGGGGAAAAGGAAGAGGCCTCTGAAACCGTTTCCGTGCGTAAGCAGGGCGGTGACAGCTGCGGCGAAATGAAGACCGAAGCTTTTGCGGCCCTTGTAAACGAAGAAGTCAAAAAGCAATTGGCTTGACATATATTTAGTATGAACCGCGCTTAGGCGTATTAAACATTGGAGGATTTTTTTATCGCAACACCATTTAAAAAGCCATTGGGGCAAAGGCCGAATCCTGACAATCAGAGGAGGCCGGGAAACGACGGTGCCGCAAGAAACGGGAAAAAAGAGGACGCGACCAGGATCAACGAAGCCATAACCGCTCCTAAAGTCAGATTGGTAGGTGACAATATCCCGGAACAAGGCATATACAGCATTGCGGCCGCCATGCAGCTTGCTGAGGAACAGCAACTCGACCTTGTCGAGATTTCCGCAAAGGCGGATCCTCCGGTGTGCAAGATAATGGATTACCAGAAGTACCTTTACCAGCAGAAGAAGAAGGCCAAGGAGATGAAGGCCAATGCTGCAAAGGTAGTCATCAAGGAAATCCGCTTCGGACCGAATACCGACGAGCATGACTTCCAGTTCAAACTGAAGCATGCGCAGGAATTCCTGTCCGAAGGCGCCAAAGTAAAGGCATATGTGTTTTTTCGCGGGCGTTCCATACTCTTCTCGGACCAGGGCGAGAAGCTGCTGCTGCGTTTTGCAGTGGAACTCGAAGATTATGGACGGGCCGAACAGATGCCGAAGCTTGAAGGCAAACGCATGATAATGATGATTGCTCCTATAAAGAAAAAATAGGAGGAAATTTACAGATAGTTTTTTTAATTAACAGTTAAATTTTTTAACAATGCCAAAAGTAAAGACCAACTCCGGTTCCAAAAAGCGTTTTACACTTACCGGAACGGGAAAAATCAAGAGAAAACACGCTTACAAAAGCCACATTCTCACCAAGAAGACCAAAAAGCAGAAAAGGAATTTGACCCATTTCGCAATCATGGACAATTGCGATGCAAAGAGAGTCAAAGCTTTATTGGGAATGTAATTTTTAAAGTATCACAAATTAAGTTTAACCAGGACAAGCAGCCGGAAGACCCTGAAAGGGCGCTGCCTCCAAAAAAAATGCAATTATGCCAAGATCGGTAAATTCAGTCGCTTCAAGAGCGCGCCGTAAGAAGATTTTGAAAGAGACTCGCGGTAATTTCCTCGCGAGGAAGAATGTCTGGACAGTAGCGAAAAACACTTACGAGAAAGGACTTACATACGCATACCGCGACCGTAAGACCAAGAAACGCAACTTCCGTTCGCTTTGGATCCAGAGGATCAATGCTGCGGCAAGGCAGTACGGAATGACTTATTCACAGTTCATGGGACGCCTTGCGAAGCAGAACATAGGTCTCGACCGTAAGGTGCTTGCAGACCTTGCCATGAATAATCCACAGGCGTTCGAGGCTATTATCAATTCAGTGAAATAGGTCCTGTTTGAAGATGGGTATCAGGGAACTATATCATAACCGGTGGGCGAGGTTCGCCTTTTGGGCGATACTCTATACGGCCTGGGTCGTATGGCTCGGGAATTACTGGTTCCTGCTGGGGCTGATCATAGTTTTCGACTCGAATGTGACAAAGAAGGTCCGCTGGGCTTTCTGGAGGAAGAAATACAAGAAAGGCGAGAAGCGCAATTCATTGCTCGACTGGCTCGATGCCATCATCTTTGCCGTGATAGCGGTCACTTTCATCAACATATTCTTTTTCCAGGCATTCAAGATACCGTCCTCTTCCATGGAGAATTCCCTGATGACAGGGGACTATCTCTTTGTGAGCAAGCTGGCATACGGCCCCAAGATTCCGCAGACTCCTTTGACCATACCCTTTACGCACAATACGATAGCCGGGAAGAAGTCGTATTCGACGGCTGTCGAGTGGAAATACAGGCGGCTTAAAGGATTCGGGGATGTCGAAAGAGGGGACTATGTGGTGTTCGCCTTCCCTCATGGGGATACGGTCCTGGCGCGTTTTCCGTCCGAAGACTATTATATGCATGTCCGTCTGCACGGACGCAGGTTCGTTCTTGACCAGTACGGGCCGATAATCGTCAGGCCGGACGACAAGAAGGACAATTATGTCAAGCGGTGCGTGGCTGTGGCCGGCGATACCCTGGAGATTGTCGACGGGGTCGTCTGGGTAAACGGCGTAAGGGAACCCGACTATGAAGGTGTTCAGAATACCTATACGGTGGTAGTCTCCGGACAAAGGCTCAATTCGAAGATACTCGACGAAATCGGTGTCAACGAAAGCGAGGTCTTTTACGACCAGTCCTTGCCGGGATACAGGAATCTCCCTCTGACAGCCGAAGGTCTTGAGCGTATCGAAGGTTTGTCGGCAGTAAAATCGGTCGAGCCGAATTTTTTCAGGAAAGGGGATGACTCGTCCGAAGGCTATCTGAGGATTTTCCCGTTCGATCCGTCCTGCGATTGGACAAGGGACAATTACGGTCCGCTCTGGATTCCTGCGAAAGGCGAAACCGTAAGGCTCGATGCCTCTACCCTGCCGTTGTACAGGCGTATCATCGAAGTATATGAAGACCATGAACTCGAAGTAAGGGACGGCGTCACATATATAGACGGGGAGCGGACCGACAGCTATACTTTTGCTCAGGACTATTATTTCATGATGGGTGACAACCGCCACAATTCTTTGGATTCGCGTTATTGGGGCTTCGTCCCCGAGGATCACATTGTCGGGAAACCGGCAGTGGTATGGTTCTCTTCGGATAAAGGGAAGCCTTTCCCAAAGAATATCAGGTGGAATCGTATTTTCGAAATTTTGTAAAAAATTTGTTTTTTAGTTAGAAACGGGCTAATTTTGCAGCCCCTGATTTTTGAATAATAAAATAAAAAGATACTGACATGGCAAGAGTTTGTCAAATAACTGGAAGAAAGAGGATGATAGGAAACAATGTTTCCCACTCCAAAAGACGCACAAAGCGTGAATTCGCCCTGAATCTGAGGACCAAGAGGTTCTGGTCCGAAGAGGAACAGAGGTTCATCACAATGAAGGTTTCTTGCAAGGGTTACAGGACCATCTGCAAGAACGGTCTGGCCGCTACTTTGAAAGAGGCTCAGAGAAAAGGTTATGTTAAAAACATTTAATTTAATGGGCTATGGCAAAGAAAGCTAAAGGTAACAGGGTTCAGGTGATTTTGGAGTGCACCGAACAGAAGGCCACGGGCGTCCCTGGCATTTCGAGGTATATTACTACCAAAAACAAGAAGAATACTACACAGCGTCTCGAGCGCAGGAAATACAATCCGTTCCTGAAGAAAGTGACTCTTCACCGTGAGATTAAATAATTAAAACTTTTTAAAGTATGGCAAAGAAAGCAGTCGCAACATTTGCGAAAGGAAGCAACAACAAGAATGTGATCAAATGCATCCGCATGGACAAATCGCCTAAGACCGGCGCATACATGTTCAAAGAAGAGCTCGTGCCAACCGATCAGGTGAAAGAATTTTTCGCCAAGAAATAGGACACGGTAATCGAGACCGACAGTTTACTTGAAGGCGGCCAAGGGGCCGCCTTCATTTTTAGTAATCGCCTATGGCGTATTGTCGTTAAAATGATTATATTTGCGGATTGTTGATTAATAGCTGATATATGGGTATATTCGATAAAGGGATGAAGAAGACCAAAGAGGGGTTCTTCTCCAAACTGTCAAAGGCGATTCTCGGCAAGTCCGTCATAGACGACGATGTGCTGGATGCGATCGAGGAGGCGCTCATCGCTTCAGACATGGGAGTCGATACCACGATGAAGGTGATAGACAGCATCGAGGACAGGGTCCATAAGGAAAAATATACCAATCTCAAGGAGCTGGCGGAAATCGTCAGAGGTGAAATCTTCTCTCTTCTCAATGTCTCCTCGGACGCTTCCGAAGACGAAAAGATCGAGCCTTTCGACTTTTCGAAAAAACCGTATGTGATTATGGTAGTGGGTGTCAACGGTGTGGGAAAGACCACTACCATAGGCAAGTTGGCATCGATGCTCAAGTCCCAGGGCAAGAGCGTGATGCTCGGTGCTGCCGATACTTTCAGGGCTGCGGCCGTGGATCAGCTGACGATATGGGCTGAACGCGCCGGCGTGGACATAGTCAAGCAGGCCATGGGGGCGGATCCCGCCTCGGTGGCCTATGATACCGTCAAGTCGGCGGTAGCCAAAGGAACGGATGTGGTGCTTGTCGATACCGCCGGAAGGTTGCACAACAAGGTAAACCTCATGAACGAGCTGACGAAGATCCGCAATGTGATGAGGAAGGTGGTCCCGGATGCTCCCCATGAAGTGTTGCTTGTCCTGGACGGCTCCACCGGACAGAATGCCTATGTCCAGGCCCAGGAATTCGCCAAGGCGACGGATATAACGGCGCTGGCGATAACCAAACTCGACGGTACTGCCAAAGGCGGCGTCGTAATCGGCATCGTCGACCGTTTCAAGGTGCCTGTCAAGTTTGTCGGTGTGGGCGAGGGCATAGACGACCTGAAGGTGTTCGATAGACGCGAATTCATCAACTCGATATTTTCGGTAGACGATATTAAAGACAAATAACAGATTTGAGATATGAAGATTTCATACAGTTGGCTGAAAGAATACATTTCGACGGAGCTGAATCCGGAAGAAATAGCCCGTGTCCTTACTTCTACGGGACTCGAGGTCGAAGCTTTGGAATATGTCGAACCGGTAAAGGGCGGACTTGAAGGCGTAGTGGTGGCAGAAGTCCTTGAATGTACCGATCATCCTGATTCGGACCACCTTCATGTGACGAAGGTCTCCGTAGGCGAAGGCGAACCGTTGCAGGTCGTTTGGGGAGCTGCCAATGTGGCTGCCGGTCAAAAGGTGTTCCTTGCGAGGATAGGCGCAAGGCTTCCGGCCGAAGACGGGACCGAATTCAAGATAAAGAAGTCGAAGATAAGGGGCGTCGAGTCTTTCGGAATGATATGCGCGGAGGACGAACTCGGCATAGGGTCGTCGCACGACGGTATCATGGTGCTGTCCGACGATGCGGTACCGGGGACTCCGGCCAAGGACTATCTCGGTCTCGAAACTGATGCGGTCTTCGAAATAGGCCTTACACCTAACAGGATAGATGCGGCTTCGCATATAGGAGTGGCGAGAGACCTGTACGCCTGGCTGAAGACGCACGGGCGCGCGGCGGCAATGACAGTGCCCGATGTTTCGTCATTCACGACCGGCGAAGGTGATGGAACGAAGATAGAGGTGCAGGCTCCCGACGGGGCGCCGCGTTATTCCGGCATAACCTTGCGCGGCATCAGAGTCGGCGAGTCTCCGGAATGGCTGAAGAAGCGCCTGCTTTCCGTCGGGCTGCGTCCGATAAACAATATAGTGGACATAACCAATTTCGTAATGCTCGAAGCCGGGCTTCCGATGCATGCTTTCGATCTTGGAAAAGTCGAAGGAGGGAAAATCGTTGTACGCCGTGCCTGTGAAGGGGAAAAATTCGTCACGCTCGACGGCGTCGAGAGGACGCTTTCGGCCGAGGACCTGATGATCTGCGACGCCGTAAAGCCGATGTGCCTTGCAGGAGTCTTCGGCGGCGAGTTTTCGGGAATAAGCGAAGGGACCACGGATATTTTCATAGAGAGCGCATATTTCAATCCCGTATCCGTAAGGAAGAGCTCGAAAAGGCATGGACTGAAGACGGACGCCTCATTCCGTTACGAGAGAGGGGCCGATCCGTTCCTGACCGATTATGCTGCCAAGAGGGCGGCGATGCTCGTTCTCGATATTGCCGGAGGCAGCATCGACGGCGATATCGTCAGGGAGTTTTCCGGAGATATCCGCAGGAATACTGTGGAGCTCGATTTCAAGAGGATGGAAAGCCTGATAGGCAAACCGCTCGGGGCGGGTGCCATGCTCGCCATACTGGAAGCTCTTGAATTCAAGGTGCTTGACAAGACATACGATGTAAGCGGCGCATTTTCAGGAGTTACGGTGGAAGTGCCGTCCTACAGAGTGGATGTGACACGCGAATGCGATGTGGTCGAGGAAATACTCCGCATTTACGGTTATGACAATGTGGATTTTCCGGAAAGGGTGAGGATTGCAGCGACTTCTACAGTGGACAATTGCCAGGAGAGGGTTTCCGAAGTCGTATCGGAGTTGCTGACTTCGAACGGTTTCAGGGAAATCATGAACAATTCGCTGACGAAAGGCGAGTATTATTCCAAGTCGGAATCCTTTCCTGAAGGAAGATCGGTCTTGGTCCTCAACCCTTTGAGCTCGGAACTGAATGTGATGCGCCAGAGTCTGCTTTTCGGCGGATTCGAAGTGATAGCGCACAACATCAACAGGCAGACATCATGCATGCGCCTGTATGAATTCGGATCGGTGTACTCGAAGAAGCGGGAACGGATCGAACATGTCGAAGACATTGACGAACATAAGGCACTGGCCCTGTTTGTCACGGGAACGACTGAAAAATCATGGTGTTCCCCGGCGGAAAAGAGCGATTGTTTCATGTTGAAAGGCTATGTGGAGCTGATTGTCAGACGACTTGGAGCAGAGATATATTCGTTCGAATACTCTCCGGCTCCTGCCGACATCTTTTCCGAAGGACTTTCCTATTCCGTACAGGGAAGGCAGGTGGCCGTGCTGGGGACGGTGCGCCCTTCCGTTTTGAAAGGGTTCGGCATCAAGCAGCCTGTCTTTGCCGCCGAAATCTCTTTCGATGCGCTGATGATGCTGGCCCGAAGGAATGAAATCAAGTATTCGCCCCTTCCGAAGTTCCCTGAAGTCAGAAGGGATCTCGCCCTTCTCGTTGACGAATCCGTCACATTCGCAGACATGCGCAAAGTGGCCCTGAAGACTGGGCGCAAACTGCTCAGGCATATGACCCTGTTCGACGTGTACAGGGGAGACAAGATTCCTCAAGGAAAGAAACAATATGCTATTTCGTTCGTACTTCGCGATGCTGACAAGACATTGACGGACAACGATGTCGAGCGGTTCATGGACGGTATGGTGAAAGCCTTTGAAAAGGAATTCGATGCGCAATTGAGATGAGACGCCCTGTGTATGCCATATTGGCCTTGGCCGTGTTTGTACTTGCCTCTTGCAGCGGCAAGGGTATCATCCCGCGCAGCGACATGGCGGAAATCACGGCTGACCTTTTCATGGTGGACCAGTGGTTCGAGCAGAATCAGAGATATGCTCGCATGACGGACACCTCGCTCGTATATGCCGAGGTCTTCGAAAAGTACGGCTATACCGGCGAAGACTATCTCAAGAGCCTGGATTATTACATGCTTGATTCCGACAGGTATGTAAAGGTGGTGAAAAAGAGCCGTTCGATATTGGAAAAACGCCTGAAGGCAGTCAATGACTCGATCCTCGCGGACGATAGCGAAAGGAAGTCGGGATTCATCCTTGACAGTATCATCAGTTCCCTTCCTCCTATCGGATATTTCCATCTGTTGTCCGACACTACCGATCTGCTGTCGGTTGACAGCCTTGGAGGAATAAGCATATTGACGGACACGCTTTTTTCAGCCAGGGATACGGCCGGATATGTGTTCTGCCCGGCTTATATGGACAGTATGGCTCGAGAGTTGCTCAAAGCCGCCCGTGATACCTCCGAAGTGACGGAAACGGATACTCTTCCGAGGTTGATTTATGAAAGAGTGAAATTAGTTGTAGACTGAAAATGAGAATATTTACATCCGATTATATCTTCCCTGTCGTTTCGGATCCTATCCGCGACGGGTATGTCATGACCGATGACGAGGGATATGTATTGAAAATGGGAGCGGCGCGCGAACTGAACCCTCCTGCGCTTTCGGTGGCGGAGTATTTTCCCGGAGCGATAGTGCCCGGTTTTACCAACGCACACTGCCACATTGAATTGTCCCACCTGAAAGGTGCTTTTTCCAAAGGCAGCGGAATGTCCGGTTTCATTAACCAGATCAATGCATTGCGCGAGTGTGTGGACAAAAACGGAAGGATAGGCGCTTTGGAAACCGAGATGCGCAGCCTTTACCGCCAGGGAGTATCCGCAATGGCAGACATATCGAATTGCGACGAGAGTTTCGAATGCAAGGCGCATTCACCAATATATACCAGGACTTTCCTGGAAGTCTTCGGTACGGATCCGGCTGAAACCGACATTATCGTGGAAGGGGCCCGTGAACTGGCTGCGGAAGCCGAAGAACTCGGGCTGGATGCCGCACCTACTCCGCATTCATGCTATACAATGTGTCCGGAGTTGTTGAGGGAAGCCTCCGTGGCAGGTCTCAAGAGCGGCTTCCTGTCATATCATTCGCAGGAAAGCGGACAGGAAGAGGAACTCATACGCCATGGTACCGGGGAACTCGCCGACAATTACAAAGGGAGGGGACTCCCTACGCCTCCGGTTACAGGCAATTCGGCGCTGATGTATTTCATAGACAACCTCAGGAAGGTCCTCCGTTCTCCGATAAGAGGGAATATATTGTTGGTACACAATGTGGTGATAGACCAGCAGAGCATAGAGTATGCGAAGCAGTGGCTGCGCTCTCCGTACTTTGCAATATGTCCTTTGTCGAACATATTCATACACAATCAATTGCCTCCTCTTGGCCTGATGCGTGAAAATGGACTTAGGATTACCATAGGTACAGATTCGCTGTCAAGCAACGACCAGTTGTGCATGGTCGCCGAAATGAAATGCATCCAGGATCATTTCCCGGAAATACCGTTCGCGGAGATACTCGGCTGGGCCACAATCAACGGAGCGGAATTCCTGGGAAAGGACGATATGCTCGGTTCTTTCGAGGTCGGGAAGAAGCCTGGAATCGTCAATATAGAGTGTTTTGATGTGGCGCACATGCGTCTTACAGACAAATCTTCTTCGGTGAGGATATTATAAGTTCAGATACGATGTCAACGGCTCTTTTTGAAAACATAGTGTTCGGACCGGTCTCTTCACGGAGACTCGGGACTTCTTTGGGTGTCAATCTGTTGCCCCGGCATGGCAAACTTTGCAATTTCAACTGCATTTATTGCGAATGCGGATGGAACGAGGAGCACCGCCAGGACAAGGTGCTGCCGTCGTTCGAACAGGTTTCCAAAGCGCTGGAGGATAGTCTCAAGGCATCTTCCTCGGCGGGCAAACATTTGGATTCGATTACTTTTTCGGGTAATGGGGAGCCTACGGTGCATCCCGATTTTCCCCGGATAGTGGATATGACGGTTGCATTGAGGGACAGGTATTTCCCGGAAGCGAAAATATCCGTGCTTTCGAATGCGACGATGGCATGGAAAACCGAAATCCGCGAGGCGCTTATGAAAGTCGACAATCCGATTCTCAAACTTGACAGTCCGGATTTGGAAGTAATAAAGACGGTCAACCGTCCTCAAGGCGAGTATTCTGTCGGAACAGTACTCGAAAGCATGGAGGCTTTTCACGGAAACTTCATACTTCAGTCCATACTTTTCAACGGTTCGGGTTACGACATGCTTGATGCGGAAAGGATTAACCGGTGGTATGATATCGTACGCAGGGTAAGGCCGCGTGAAATCATGCTATATACCATAGACCGCGATACGCCGAAGACCGGACTTACGAAGGTCACGGTCGAGCAGATGAGGAAGGTGGCCGCCCCGCTCGAAGCTGAAGGTTTCAATGTGCAGATAAGAGGATAGGCGGATGAGGACGGTGGTGCAGCGCGTCATTTCTGCGGATGTCCGTCTGGCTTGTCCGGGATGGACCGACCTGTCCGAACTGCCTGTGGCCGGGAAG
>DEPW01000045.1:7525-11492 GCA_002358965.1 Bacteroidales bacterium UBA3382 | reverse complement strand
AGGGGCTGCTCGTGCTTGCCGCCTTTGTCGAGAACGATACTGCCGGGGATCTGGAATGGATGGCAAGGAAGATAGTCTCCATGAGGATTTTCGACGATGAAGCCGGAGTCATGAACAGGTCTCTGATGGATGTAGGCGGGGAAATCCTGATAGTGAGCCAGTTTACGCTTATGGCATCTACTGCGAAAGGAAACAGGCCTTCGTATATCAGGGCGGCCCGTCCGGAGATTTCCTCCCCGTTGTACGGTTCCTTCCTGGAAATGCTTTCGGCCAGGCTCGGAAAGCCTGTGGAGAAAGGCGTTTTCGGGGCGGACATGAAGATTTCTCTGGTCAACGACGGCCCGGTCACTGTAATTATGGATTCGAAGGAACGGGATTTTTGATTTTTTAGTACATTAGCGGATAATAAAATCTTATTTTATGGAATATTTTTTTGAAAAATACGGTTACAGGCCAGACAAAGAGAGTATAGACAGGAATCTTGAGCTGATAGCCTCGAATATGGACAGCGCTGTGACTCCTGACATATTGAAAGACTGTTTCGGAATGATGGATCTGACATCGCTGAAAAACGACGATACCCCTTCCGGAATACTGAGACTGGTTTCGAAGGTGGATGCGTTCAAGGGGGTCTATCCGGCATATCCCAATCCTGCCTCGATCTGCATATATCCGGATTTCGTGCCGGTGGTCTTCTCGGCAAAGAAGAGCGAAGATGTGCATGTCACGGCCGTAGCCGGAGTCTTTCCTCATTCGCAGAGTTTCTTGGAAGTCAAGCTGTTGGAATGTAGGATGGCTGTAGAGGCCGGAGCGGATGAAATAGATGTCGTGCTGGCGCTGAACGCTTTTCTTGACGGCGATTACGAGAGAGCGTCGGCAGAATTGCGCGCGATAAGGGCCGAAATAGACAAGGCGGCTTCGGCAAAAGGGAAGGCGGTGATTCTGAAAGTGATTCTTGAAACAGGCCTGCTTGTATCCCCTGAAAACATAGCCGCGGCTTCGTTCCTTGCAATGGAGGCGGGTGCGGATTTCATCAAGACCTCCACCGGCAAGACTGATGTATCGGCCACTCCGATGGCGGCTTACATAATGTGCGGTTGCATAGCCGCATATTACAGGGCCACGGGCCGTAAGGTCGGTTTCAAGCCGGCAGGGGGCATGGTGTCGAGCAAGGATGCGGCAAGCTATTATTTCATAGTGTCTGCCGTCCTGGGTAAGGAATGGCTGAACAAAGGGCTTTTCCGTTTCGGCGTAAGCCGCATGGCCAACAATCTCCTGACGGATCTCGAACAGTCGAGAGTAGCTTATTTTTAAGATTGCGCCATCATGAGGGACTGTTTCAGAAAATATTTGTTGACCGCAGTGGCCTCGCTGGCGGCTTGCCTTGCGGTTAATGCCCAGGATTATCGGAGCGGAATCGGAGTGAAGATAGGCAACAATCTCGGTGTCGATTATAAGATATTCGTGACTGAAAGGCAGGCGTTGGATCTCGGCGTGGGCGTACTCGAGCCTTTTGACAACCGCGGCCCGCAGTTCCTGCTGTTTTCTCCTCAATACCTGTTCCATTTCAATGTGTTCGCGGAAGGTGTCAATGTCTTCGTCGGTCCGGGGTTCTCGGCAGGAGCGCAATTCGGATACGAAATGGATGATTCCTACGCCGGAACGGTACTTGGAAGGAATGCCAATTTTTACCTTTCGGTGGATGCCGCCGTCGGTATAGAATACAAAGTATACGGTCTGCCTCTCGCATTGTCTTTCGCCTGGTCCCCGAAATTGCAGTTCATGGGCGACAACCGGCTGGTCAGTAAGGATGATGACGGCAGACCGCTGAATCCTCAGGATTTCTATACGGAGAACCGTCTTGCTCCGAGGATGGGGGATCTGACCATAGGCATACGCTATACTTTTTGAGAAAAAATTGTTAAATTTTCTGCCGTTCAGTTTTATGTGAAAAAACGCTGATACGCGAGCGTCTGTCTGCGGTCTGGAAGATAGGTTGATTTATAACTCATTGATTTATAATGTAAAAGCCCGGTGATTGCCGGGCTTTTCCGTTTTGCCGAGGGGAATAAACGCGCTATATTCGCAGTGCTAAACATAAGATTTTCGATATGAGAAACATTTTGATTTTGATGTTGGCACTGCCGCTTATGGTGCTGACGGCTTGTGAGAAAGGAGTAGCGGTGAATCCTCAGCATGAAGGTCCGTCCCCGGAGACGCCGGTGGACGGGCATGGTCTTATCGTGCTCGGAGAGCGTCTGGACAATCCTTACGCCACCGCTAACATGCGCGAGGCTTTTGCTTCGCTGTACCCGACGCGTTCGAGGGATGTAATAGCTACTACGCACCTGTATGTGCGTTTCCTTCCCGAAGACGGAGAGGAGCTTGAAATCCTTGAATCGTCAGGAATCGATTTGTTCGATTATCCTCTCGATTATGAAATCCTGGTGGACGGGGATTACTATGTGGATCCGCAGCTTCCGGAAGGCAGCATCACATGGCAGTATGCCGTGGTCGACAAGGATTTCGACTTTCCTCCTGTCGCCTATGAAGTCATAGAAGAGTGTTGTCTGGCCGAATCGGATGTGCTGACGCGGAGTCAGGCCATAGATGTCGTCTCGCTTGAAAGGGAGGCTTTCCGTCTGACAGGCAATGAAGCCATGCTGGCTCCGCTGACAAGAGGAAGCAAAAACATACCTAAAGGCCGTCTTACCGTTTCGGATGCCAACTACAAAGGTGGGGAGGCCGTCGGCATCGCCGGAGTACGGGTGACGGCCAACAGTTTCGTAAAGATCGCCAGCGGCTATACCGACGAGGACGGCAATTATGAATTGAACAAGTCGTTTTCCTCTGCAAATATTAAATACCGGATCGTCTTTAAGAACGAATCCGGCTTCGCCATAGGGTTCAATCTGGTACTCGTCCCGGCTTCGGCAGTTTCCCTGGGAAAGCATCCTTCCGAAGGCATTGACAGGCATTTTACATTTGACGGCGATTTCGTAGTATGGAGGCGTGCCAATGTGAACAATGCTGTATATGAATATTGGCAGAGGTGTCTTGACGGCGGCTCTGAAATCCTGCCGCCTCCGTCGGATCTGAGGCTTTGGCTGATCGATTCGATGTCGGATGATTTCACTCTGATGCTGCATCATGGTGCTGTATGGGACAATTCCTTCATTTCGTCAAGGCTGCCATTGCTTGCCAGGGTGCTGAAGTTCTTCTCTCCCGATGTCCTTCTTGGTGTGAAGGATTGCGATTCGGCACTGGACCTGTATGAAGCGGCATATCACGAGATGGCGCATGCGAGCCATTATGCCCAAGTCGGGAAGGCTTATTGGAACGATTATGCCAAGTCGTTGGTGATTAATGCCTTGAGCGGGGTAGGCCTTTACGGGACAGGTGAAGGAAGTTATGACGGTTATGCCGGTATGGCCGAGATGTGGGCGCATTACTACTCCTCAAGGCTTTTCGATGACCGTTACAATCTGGACTTTGTATTCGGCGAGGATTGCTGGTTCAGACCCCAGGGGCTCAGGGCTCTTGAAAATGCCGGACTTTCACGCGAGTCGGTATTTGCGCTTTTCACGAGCGAAGTAAATGGTTTGGAAGCCCTGGAGAACCGTATCCTCAACAAATTCGGCGAGGAATATCTTGAATGTTTCAGGGACGGGTTTGAAAACGGGCTTCATGCCGGTCTTGAGCCGGACGGGGATGAGCAGGGTGAAGATGATCCTGATGAAGGCGGTCAAGGCGGCGGATCGGATGACGGCCCGGACGACGGAGGGCTGTCGGAAGGATTGCCGGATACTGTGCAGACTGTCGACGATGATGACGATGATGATTGGGAAGCGATTGATCCGTTGTTTTGATGTCTTTCTGAGCAAAGCCGCGTCTAAACCGGCTTGCTGAAAATGCCAAAGGGCGTGTCAGGCTTGCGGGCACGCCCTTTGTGGATGAATGCCTTCTT
>DEPW01000045.1:0-7484 GCA_002358965.1 Bacteroidales bacterium UBA3382 | reverse complement strand
GCTATTTTTTGTACGAGCCTTTCAAGGGCTTCGTTGCTGGTCCAGGCTATGTGGGGCGTCAGCAGTAATTTGTCTTTCAGGCAATTGCCGTTTTCGTCCATGTAATCCTTGAAGTTCATGTATGGATGTTCGGGCGCAAGCGGTTCGCTGGCGTATACATCCAGGGCGGCACCGGCTATCGCTCCTTCTGTAAGGGCTGTGACGAGGTCTTTTTCGTTTATGATTCCTCCCCTTCCCATATTGATGATATATGCTGTCGGTTTCATCATCCTGAGCTTGTCAAGGTCTATGAGATTGCGTGTCTTGTCGTTGTATGGTGCGTGGATGGTAACTATGTCGCTCTCGCGGAGCAGAGTGTCCAAGGCTACGGACGGATAGTCTTTGCAGTGCGAGGTGCCAGAAGTCGAATAGTAGCATGGCACCATTCCGAAGGCGCAGGCTATTTCGGCAACGCGGTGTCCGATGTTGCCCATGGCGATGATTCCGATTTTCTTTCCTTTCAGTTCGAAGAAAGGCCATGACATGTCGGCGAATATCCCTGTACGGTAATACTCTCCGGTCTTTACCCTCCTGTCGTAATACGGCCCGTGGCTGACAAGGTTGAGTATGTGCATGAATGTAATCTGGGCTACGGATTCGGTCGAGTAGCCTGCGACATTCTTTACCGGAATGCCTTTCTGGCGGGCATACTCTATGTCGATATTGTTCGTACCGGTGGCGGCCTCGCATATCAGTCTCAGCCGAGGGGCCGAGTCTATCAATTCCTTGTTGACTACTATCTTGTTTACAATCAACACTTCGCAGTCTTTTACCCTTTCAATCGCTTCGGATGGAGTGCTTCTCGGATAAAGGACGAGTTCGCCTGTCTTTTCTATGGGGGCGAAAGATACGCCGCCCATCGTGTCACTGTCGAGGAATACTATTTTCATGATTTTGAAAAATTTGTCGCAATATACAAAAAAAAGAAACTTGCTTAAGCATTCGGACTTAAAGCAAGTTTCTTTCCAGTGCGCAGGATCAGACTCGAACTGACACGCCGTTGCCGGCACTACCCCCTCAAAGTAGCGCGTCTACCAATTTCGCCACCTGCGCCTTTGATTGGGATTGCAAAGATAGAAACTTTTTCATAACTTTAAAAAATTTTTTGAAAAACTTTTTAGAAAAGTGATAAAATGAGGTTGCAAGAGGTAAAAACCGGCTTGACGGATGCCGCCGAATTCTATTTTACCGGCAGGGACTCGTTGAATGCCCTATATGGAGCCATCGAGTCTGCAAGATCTTCCGTTCTGTTGGAGTTTTTCATATTCGAAGACGACGAGGTCGGAAAGCGTTTTAAGAAACTGCTTGAAGCCAAGGCGGATTCGGGAGTCAAAGTAATGCTGTGTTATGACGCGATAGGCTCTTCGGGAACTAAACGCAGATTCGTCAAGGAGATGGTTTCTCACGGAATACGCGTTTCCAAATTCAATCCTGTTTTCACGGCATACGGCCTTGCTCATGTCAATCATCGGAACCATAGGAAGATAGCCGTGATAGACAAGTCCGTGTCGTTTGTCGGAGGGGTAAATATAGCGGACCGGTATTATGACGGTGGAAAATATGCCCTGTGGCGGGACACCTTTTGCCGCATATCGTCGCAAAATACGGCGGAACAACTGTCGGCCGTCTTTTACAATGACTTCAACCATATCTACAGATCCGGCGGCCTGGTAGGAGAGGAGTGGCTCAAATCAAAGATTTCGGACGCACGCTCCTCGGTCAAGATATTGACTCCGTATTTCGCGCCGTCGAAGGAACTTTACAAGGTGTTGGCCGCCGCCTGCATGAGAGGCGTTGCCATAGATCTGATGATACCATACCGTACCGATTCGGACATCCTCCACTATTGCAACATGGCTTCGGTGAAAGTGTGTCTTGAAATGGGAATGTCGCTGCACCTTTTCTATAATGGCTTCAATCATTCGAAGGTGCTGATAATTGACGACAGCCTGGCCTATGTCGGCTCGGCGAATATGGACAATCGGAGCCTTCGCCTCGATTATGAAGTCATGGCGGAAATAAGGGGCGCGGAATATGTCGAACTGCTCCTGAAGCGTTTTTTCAGGGATCTGAGATATTGCCACAACCTGATGCGTCCCGAAGACTGGAAAGAGAGGCCTAAGCGCTCGAGGCTGTATGAGCGCATGGCCAGACTTCTGTACCGTTTTCTGTAATCCCCCGGTCTTATTCCCATTCGATTGTTGCAGGCGGTTTCGAACTGATGTCGTAGACTACCCTGTTCACCCCGCGTACCTTGTTGATGATGTCGTTCGATACTTTGGCGAGGAAATCGTATGGAAGGTGTACCCAGTCGGCTGTCATTCCGTCTGTCGAAATCACGGCTCTCAAGGCTACGGTGTATTCGTAAGTCCTTTCGTCTCCCATGACACCTACGCTCTTGACAGGGAGCAGGATGGTGCCGGCCTGCCATATCGAATCGTAAAGCGTCTCTGCTTCTGACAAAGGGTCGGAAGCGGACTTTATTCCCTGGATGCATGGGGTCTCTCTCAATCCCCGTATGAAGATGTCGTCAGCCTTGCGGAGTATGTCGAGCTTTTCAGGAGTAACTTCGCCGAGAATCCTTATCCCGAGTGACGGTCCCGGGAACGGATGGCGGTCTATGAGCGCTTTTTTCACATTCAATGCGCGGCCTACCCTTCTGACTTCGTCCTTGAACAGCGAGCGCAGAGGCTCGACTATCCGGAGGTTCATTTTTTCAGGAAGGCCTCCTACGTTGTGGTGCGACTTGATTGTGGCCGAAGGCCCTTTTACCGATGCCGATTCGATGACATCGGGATAGATGGTCCCCTGTGCCAGCCATTTCGCGCCTTCGATTTTCCCGGCTTCGGAGTCGAATACTTCTATGAAAGTCTTTCCTATCGCTTTTCTCTTCTTCTCCGGGTCGGTGACACCTTTCAGGGCTTCCAGGAACCTTTCCGAGGCATCCACTCCTATGACATTGAGCCCCATGTCTTTGTATGATGAAAGCACATCTTCGAACTCGTTCAGCCTGAGAAGACCGTTGTCGACGAAGATGCAGTAGAGGTTGCTCCCGATTGCTTTGTTGAGCAGTACCCCTGCCACTGTCGAATCGACGCCTCCCGACAGGCCGAGTATCACCTTGTCGTTACCGAGCCGTTCGCGCAGTTCCCTGACAGTGTTTTCGATGAACGATGCCGGAGTCCAGTCTCCCTTGCATCCGCAGATGCCCATGGCGAAATTTGCAAGTATCTTCGGCCCCTCTTCGCTATGGAACACTTCCGGGTGGAACTGTACGGCATATGTCTCTTCGCCTTTGATGCGGTACGCCGCATTGACGACATCGTCCGTGGACGCTATCACTTCGGCGTTGTCCGGAAGCCTGCTGATGGTGTCTCCGTGCGACATCCAGACCTGCGAGCGGTCCTTGACCCCTTTCAGGAGTTTCCCGGCGGAAACCACATGCAGTCTTGCCCTGCCGTATTCCCTTGACAGGGAAGGCTGTACGTCGCCTCCGAAATGATATGCCATATATTGTGCCCCATAGCAGATCCCGAGTATGGGCAATCTGCCTTTTATCCCGCTTAAATCGATATTCGGAGCTTCCTTGTCCCTTACTGAATACGGACTTCCCGACAGGATGACGCCCTTGGTGCTTTCATCGATTGCCGGCATCTTGTCGAAAGGATGGATCTCGCAATATACATTCAGCTCGCGCAATCTCCTTCCGATGAGTTGCGTAACCTGCGATCCGAAGTCCAGAATGATGATTTTTTCGGTCATATTTATGGTCTGTTTT
Organism: Bacteroidales bacterium UBA3382; assembly: GCA_002358965.1. Classification (GTDB taxonomy): domain Bacteria; phylum Bacteroidota; class Bacteroidia; order Bacteroidales; family UBA932; genus Merdivivens. Next base: position 3,667 of record DEPW01000045.1, on the reverse strand, counting down.
TAATTCGAGGAACAAAAATACGGAAAAATACTTTAAGAAAATAAATGAAAGTGGTAATTTTGCAGGTTCATTAAAACTAATATGCAGGAAATAAGAAATATCGCGATTATTGCGCATGTCGACCACGGAAAGACGACATTGGTCGATCGGATGATTTATCAGTCCAAATTGGTGAGGGACAACGAGAAACTGGGAGAACTGATTCTGGACAACAACGACCTTGAACGCGAAAGGGGAATCACTATACTTGCAAAAAATGTTTCTGTCCCATATAAAGGGACGAAGATCAACATAATAGATACTCCGGGGCATAGCGACTTCGGCGGAGAGGTGGAACGTGTGCTGAACATGGCCGACGGCGTGCTGCTTTTGGTGGACGCTTTCGAGGGCTGTATGCCCCAGACCCGTTTCGTCTTGCAGAAGGCCATCGAAATGGGCAAGAAACCGGTCGTGGTAATCAATAAGGTGGACAAGCAGAACTGCCGTCCCGACGAAGTGAACGAAGAGGTGTTCGACCTTATGTTTTCTTTGGGAGCTACCGAAGAGCAGCTGGATTTCAAGACCGTGTACGGAAGCGCGAAACAGGGCTGGATGTCTACGGACTGGCGCAAGCCGACCACGGACATAACCCCGCTTTTGGATGTGATACTTCAGGAAATACCGGTATCGCCTGTTAACGAGGGTACTGTGCAGATGCTGATCTCGTCTTTGGAATACTCCCCGTATGTAGGCCGCATAGCGGTCGGAAGGGTGACAAGGGGCGAACTTTGCGACGGCATGAATATCACTCTGTGCAAGCGCTACGGTATACAGGTCAAGAGCAAGATCAAGGAGCTCATGGTCTTCGAAGGCCTTGAAAAGAAGAAGGTGGGATGCGTCCCTTGCGGAGAGATTTGTGCCGTGGTAGGAGTCGATGGCTTCGAGATAGGCGATACGATAGCTGATTTCGAAAACCCCGAACCGCTTCCTCCGATTTCGGTGGACGAGCCGACGATGAGTATGCTCTTCTGCATAAATGATTCGCCGTTTTTCGGGCGCGAAGGAAAATATGTGACATCCCGCCACCTGAAAGAGAGGCTGGAGCGCGAACTGGAGAAGAATCTGGCCCTCAGGGTGAAGCCGGGGCCTACCGCAGATTCCTTCATCGTATACGGGAGGGGCGTGCTGCATCTGTCCATACTGATCGAAACCATGCGAAGGGAAGGCTTCGAGCTTCAGGTCGGACAGCCTAAAGTGCTGGACAAGACGATTAACGGGGTGAGGTGCGAGCCTGTAGAGAGCCTTACCATAGACCTTCCGGAAGAGTTCGTGGGAAAAGCCATCGAGATGACCACCAGGCGGAAAGGGGCGCTTGTGAGGATGGAGACGAAGGGCGACCGTGTGCATCTGGATTTCGACATACCTTCGCGCGGTATCATCGGATTGCGCAGCAACCTTCTTACGGCCACACAGGGAGAGGCCATTGTGGCCCATCGGTTCAAAGACTATGAACCGTACAAGGGAGATATCGAAAAGCGCAACAACGGTTCGCTGGTGTCTCTGGAAACAGGTACTGCCGTAGCTTACGCCATGGACAAACTTCAGGACAGAGGCCGCTTCTTCATCAGTCCCGGTGCCGAGATATACGCCGGACAGGTCGTAGGGGAGCATACCCGTGACAACGATCTGAATGTGAATGTCTGCAAGACGAAGAAACTCACTAACATGAGGGCGTCCGGAAGCGATGACAAGGTAATGCTCCCTCCGCCGATAGTCTTCAGCCTGGAGGAATGCCTCGAGTACATACAGGCTGACGAGCTTGTCGAGGTTACCCCTCATTCGATGCGTATCCGCAAGATAATCCTTTCTGAGACGGAACGCAAGCGCAAGGCTAACGCAGGCGGCTCGTAAGGGGCATTTTGGCGGATAATCATATTTTTTCATGAGAAATTGAGATTATTTCGTCGTTTTACTTGTTACAATAAAAATTATTTCTAACTTTGCAGGCTCAAATTTGTCAGGTATGGACTTGAAAGATTTGGTTGTCCCTTTGGGGGGGCTGGCTTCCGGAAGGCACAGTTTCGGAAGGAAGTTGGAAAGAGAGTTCTTTGCGGAGTTTGATGAAGATGCGGTACTGGATGCATCCGTGGATGTGGATGTAGAGGTTACCAAGTCATCGCAGTCTTCCATATCGGTGGTCTGCCGGATGCACGGCTGGCTGGGCGTCCCTTGCGACCGCTGTCTGGAAAGAGTGGACTTTCCGGTTGAAGTGGAGCGGAGTTTTACCGTCAAGTTCTCGGCCGAAGACGCCTGCTCCGAGGAAGACGATGACGGGGTGATGCTCCTTCCCCGGGAGGATTGCGATCTGGACTTGAGGCAATATGTCTACGACTATGCGATGCTTAGCCTGCCTATGAGACGAGTGCACGCCGAAGGGGGATGCAATCCGGAAATGATACGCATACTTGAACGCAGCAAGGAACCGGCAAAGGAGGCGGAAAGCCCTTTCGCCGTATTGAAAGGCCTTTATGGCGGCAAAGACGAAATATAAACTTAAAAATATTAAAAGATGGCACATCCTAAACACAAGATCTCCAAACAAAGGAGAGACAAGAGAAGGACGCATTACAAAGCGGAACTCCCTACTCTTGCGACTTGCTCGAATTGCGGTGCGACAGTGTTGTACCACAGGGTTTGTCCGGAGTGCGGTTATTATCGCGGGCGTCAGATAATCGAAAAGCATACTGCCTGACGGGTAGTTTTCGAGGCCCTGTAGTTCAACGGATAGAATGGAAGTTTCCTAAACTTTAGATAGCAGTTCGATTCTGCTCGGGGCTACAACGGATGCAACGGAGGCCGGCCGAAAAGTCGATGGACTTTCCGGCCGGTTTTTTTTGCCGTCCTGCGATTGCTGAAAATAAAGTTGCATTGCTCTGGGCTTCTTGCTATCTTTGCCTCCATACAATCAAATTAATTTCGAACAATGAAAAAAGTCATTTCATCACCGAAGGCCCCTGCGGCAGTGGGACCTTATTCACAGGCAATAGAGGTTAACGGCATGCTGTTCGTTTCGGGACAGCTTCCTACGGACCCGGCGACGGGCAAGGCTCCGGAAACTATCGAAGAGCAGACAAGGCAGTCTCTCGCCAATGCTGCGGCCATACTCGAAGAGGCAGGATACAGTTTTGCCGATGTGGTAAAGACAACAGTGCTTCTTGCGGATATCAAGGATTTCGCTGCAATGAACGCGGTATATGCCGAACATTTTTCCGGTGCGTATCCGGCAAGGGTGTGCTATCAGGTGGCAGCCCTTCCGATGGGAGCGAAAGTCGAAATAGACATGATTGCCGGCAAATGACCGGCAATCTCTTTTTTGTGGAGCTGGGCGGACTCGAACCGCCGTCCAAACACAGCACCCGAGTGCTTTCTACATACTTATTCTGTCTTTGGTTGTCGGACGGTGACTGCGGACAGACACGCCATCACCGCCTTATCTCCTGAGTCTTAGACCGCTTTAGGAGAATCCACGGCCGCATCCCGCTTTAATGATACCCCGTATGCCGGACATAGCAGGCGGAAAGCCCGGCGGGATACTCGTCGCTATCGCCCTGGGCGACCGCGATTAAGGTAGTAAACCTGGTTTACTTACGCAGCGAGTGCATAGTTGTTGTTGCCAGTTATGGCTTTG
>DEPW01000073.1:9421-15758 GCA_002358965.1 Bacteroidales bacterium UBA3382 | reverse complement strand
CGTACAAATACATTCTCTGAATCTTCATAATTGATGTAACGTTCAAGGTCGGAAAAGGCTTCAATCATATCATCATACACGGAGGGTACAAAGTTATGAAAAATTTCATAAATGTTGTGTCCTTGTCGTCGCGTCCGGAGTGAGTGCCGATTATTTTAATTGATTATCCGTAAGATTACCCGCCCCCAAGGTGGCACTTTCCCGAAACCGAGACATCTTTATGCGTCTCGCTTCATTGCAGTTCCGCGACCAGTTCGGGAGTCCTGGCGCATTTTCCGGTGCATTCGATCCTGATCATAGTCCTTAATCCGGGTGATGCTTGGACGGAATGCTTTCAGAGCCTGTCGATTATCCCGCAAATGGTTCCGAATACATCATCTATCTTGCCCGAGCCGTCGATTTCCCTGTACTTGCCGGTCGATCTGTAATGGTTTATTACGGGTTCGGTCTTCTCATGGTAGGTCCTTACCCTGTTGCGTATCGTGGCTTCGTCGGCATCGTCGGCGCGGTTTTCTATCTCGGCGCGCCTCTTGATCCGGCGCACCACCTCGTCATCGTCAATCATGAGCGAGAGTACTGAAGTCACTTCGGCTTCCCTGTCTTTCAGTATTTTGTCAAGGGCGACGGCCTGCTCTTCGGTGCGTGGAAAACCGTCAAGGAGAAACCCTTTTGCATCCTTGTCGCTGTCGAAGACATTTTTGATCATGCCTATTACCACTTCGTCCGGAACAAGATTGCCGGCTTCTATAAGGGCTTTGGCTTTCTTGCCGAGTTCGGTCTCTTGGGCTATCTCCTTGCGAAGCAGATCGCCTGTCGAAATGTGGCGGAGCGAATATTTTTCCCTCATTTTTGCTGCCTGTGTGCCTTTTCCGGCTCCCGGAGGCCCGAATAATATGAAATATTTCATTTTAGATCCTTGTTTTTCGTCGATTACATATATTTCCTTCAAGCCCCTTCCGAGTCCGTCGTAATCCAGGCCGAAGCCGACGATGAAATCGTTGGGGATTTCTTTAGCGATATAGTCGATGCGTATGTCCTTGTCATAAGAGTCCGGCTTGAACAGCAGCGTGCAGATGATGATTTCGGATGCTCCTGCCTCTTTCAATATCGTATTGAGTTTGACGATGGTGTTTCCGGTGTCTACGATATCTTCGACGACGATTACCTTGCGTCCTGTTACATCGCAGGTCAGCCCCATTGCGGTCTGCACGCAGCCGGTGGATTTGGTGCCGGAATATGATGAAAGCTTGATTGATGCCAGTTCGCATTGGAAATCAAGTCTCTGCATCAGTTCCGCAGTAAACATTATCGAACCGTTCAGCACGCATAGGATTACTGGTATGTCGGCAGTTCCTTTGAAGTCTTCGTTCATCTTGTGAGCCACCTTGTCTATAGCCGCAATGATTTCATCATGGCTGATGTAAGGTTTGAAAGTCTTGTCGAAAATTTTGATATGTTCCATCGCTATCGCTTTTAAACTGCTAAAATAATCAATATTTTTGTGACGGAAGAATATTTAGTCATGAAGATTAACAAAACCAACGCCGCACGCCTTCTGGACAAGGCGGGCATAAGTTACGAACTGATTCCGTATCAGGTCGATGAGGATGATTTGTCGGCAGTCCATGTCGCTTCGTCTTTAGGAGAAGATGTGAACCGGGTATACAAGACGATAGTCCTGCGCGGCGACCGGAACGGCATATTCGTGTGCGTTGTCCCCGCAGAGGCGGAAGTGGATCTGAAGAAGGCTGCAAAAGTTTCCGGAAACAAAAGCGCCGCCACCGTGCATGTCAAAGATCTCCTGGGACTTACGGGCTACATACGCGGAGGATGTTCGCCCGTGGGCATGAAGAAACCGTATCCGGTTTTCATTTCTTCGGAAGCCTTGTCGCTCGACTATGTATATGTGAGCGCCGGTGTGCGCGGCCTCCAGATGAAGCTGGCTCCTTCCGATCTGATACGGGCGACCGGGGCGAGTCCGGCGGAAATCATTTGACCCTGACCGGAAAATGGATATTTTCACCAAGGAAAAACGCTCCGCCATCATGGCGCGGATACGGGGAAAGGACACCAAGCCGGAATTGATAGTCCGTAAGTACCTGTATTCGCGCGGCTACAGATATCTGAAAAATGTCAAGCGCCTTCCGGGGACTCCCGACATCGTCCTGCGAAAATACGGCATCGTGATCTTCATCCACGGCTGTTTCTGGCACGGCCACCCTTCAGACAGCCATCTGCCTCATTCCAATGTGGAGTTTTGGGAACGCAAGATCAGCCGCAACCGCGAACGCGACGAACGCAACAAGGCAGCTCTAAAGAAGATGGGCTGGAAAGTCATGACCATCTGGGAGTGCCAGTTAAAGCCTTCCGTCCGAAAACAGACACTCCTTGAGATGGAATATCTGATAAACCGCTCGTATCTGGAGCGGTTCAGGTAGAAGTGGCTTCCGAAAGTTTGGATAGGCCCGTCCGGCTAATGTGTCAGATATTCATGGATGCCCATGGCGATGTCCCTGGCGCAATCGACGACTTCGGATTCCTGCCGGAAATCAAAATGCTTGTTTTGAAATCACGATTAAGAAAATCAATAAAAGCGTTTAAAAACATATTCCCTTCTTTGTGTTTTCCTGCCGGATCAAGGAAAGCCACAATGATTTCGCTATGGAATCTTTCCAAATAATATCGTTTGGAAATCAGTTTGAACACATTAAAAGGCAATTCGACGGGTGAATGTCTTTGCTTGGAATATTCATTGGCGATTGACCGAAGGTGACGATTGCCAAGCAAGACATTGATAGCCATAATATGTGCTGATACCATCAACTTATGTCCTTTGAGGAATTTGACATCCTTTATCATGACAGAAGATTGTGTTTACGGATTTTTTTTCAAAAATAGTTTTTTTCCGGAAAAGAGGCACAAACTTTCCGTCCGAATTCAGGGAAAAGCGTTGAGCTTCCGAAGTTTTTCGCTACCTTTGCATGCGCATGGTGTGGCTGTCCGGATTGACGGTGAAGGATTATGTGCAGTAGGGTTCAGTCGGCAAGGCGGCCGGCCGGAGCGTTGCTTTTGGCGGTCTTATTCTTAATCAATCATTACGATGTCTTTTCCCAATCGGCGGGGGAGGGTTATGCTCACGGTGCGTTTTACGATGCAGTAGCGGATTCGTTGTACGGGAGGCTGGCGGAGGATGCCGCGGCCGACGGCGAAGCGGCTGCGGACTATGTAGACGAAATCCTTGACGCTTACAGGCGTTTCCTTCATTTTCCTTTGGACATGAACAAGGCTTCCCGCCGGGAGTTGGAGAGGGCCGGTTTTCTTGGGCAATACCGCATAGCGTCGTTGATGGATTACAGGGAGCGGTTCGGAGATGTCCTTTCGCTGACCGAGCTTTCCAATGTCCCCGGTTTTGGAAAAGACTATGTATCAAGCATATCCCGGCTGATATCCCTTGGCAGCCATGTGCCTGCCGGACATTCCTCGGCAGTCGGGGGAGGCTGGGAACACGATGTCACGATGCGTGTGAAATGGCGTGTCCATGGAGGAGAGCGGCATTCTTTCCCGCTTGACAGGATGCTGAAATACAAGGCTTCGTCGCTTTCCGGGCTGTCGTTCGGCATGGCGGCGCGATCTGCTCCCGGCGAAGGCTGGTTCCATCCCGGAAACCTTTCGGCCTTCGTTTCTTATGAACCGAAATCCAGGATATTCAGGAAAATAATCATAGGCGACTATAATGCGCGTTTCGGTCAGGGAGGGCTTATGTGGAGTTCCTTCACGATGAATTCCTTGTCTTCCGCTACGGCCCTCATGAAGGTAGAGCCGGGTCTTTCAGGCTATTGTACGGGAGGGAGCGGTGTGCGGCTGAGGGGTGCTGCTTTGGAACTTGCAGCCGGCGATGCATCGGTGTCTCTTTTCGGATCGTACCTGTACGATTATGCGGGCGAGCGGGACGCCGGCGGCAAGGATGTCCCGTTTCTCGCCGGGGCTAATCTTTCATATTGGTTTTCCAAATTCAAAGTAGGGGTGACCGGGTTGTGGTACGGAAATGATTCCGGGGGGAAAGCGGACGAGGCAGGTTACGGGCTTTCGGCGGATGTCCGTTTGCAGTTGGCGGATGTTTCGCTGTATGCCGAAGCCGCATATTCCGGAGACTTTCGTGATGGGAGTCCGGGCGTATGGGCCGGAGCCGAAATCCCGGTAGGGGAAAGGTGGGGCTGTTCGCTTGCCGGCAGATATGTGCCCGAGGATTTTTCCGGAAAATATTCATCTCCGCTCTCGACGGATTCGGGCGCGGAGAACGAATATGCGATTACGGCTTCGTTCAGAAGGCGTTCTGGATTGTCGGCGGATCTGATCCTTGCGGCGGACATGGCGTATTTTCCGGAGACAAAGGATGTAGGTCCGGGCGTGGACTGTCAGTTCAAGTGCCGCGGAGAGTGGAGGAAAGGAGCTTGGAAGACTGTGACTTCCTTGACTTTGAGAGGACTTTACGATGTTACATCGGTTTTGCGGGGCGAGTGGTATGCCGGCGTGCCGAAGGATGCCGATGCCAGCGGTTTCGGAGTGAACATCAGGGCCGATGTGTCATTGTATTCCGGCTTGTCGGAGGAAGCCCCTTCTTTTGGTTGCGGACGGGTTGTCGCGGCTGAAGGAAGTTACCGCATTGCCGGGAGGTTCGCTTCCCGTCTCGCTGTCCATGCGCGTCTTGCGCTTTTCCATTGCGACAGGTGGAGCGAAAGGATTTATTGCTATGAACGCGACCTTTACGGCTCGATGTCCGTGCCTGCCTTGTACGGCAAGGGCATGTCGGCGTATGTCATGGCAGTATACCGTCCGTGGAGATGGCTGAAACTTTCGTTCAAAGCAGGACTTTCATGGTATGTCCGTCAGGAAAACGAGACCTGCATCTCGGATTTGAAATTCCAGTGCGAGGTCTCGTTGTAAAAGTAGCACTCCAGGATATCTTACGCTTTCCTGATCTTGATTTTCATGCCGGGATAGATCCTCGAATTGCCATCCATGCCGTTGAGGGACATGATGCCTTTCGCGGTGGTCCCGGGGAATTTCTTTGCTATGTCCCAGAAAGTGTCTCCGTTTTGTACCGTATAGACGATGTAGCCGTTTTCCACGCTGCCTTCGCCGTTGCCGGCCGATGCACCGCCGTCGGCATAGATCGTGAGTTTCTGCCCGACGCGGATGCGGTCGGATTTAAGCCCGTTCCATTTCTTGATTTGAGATACGGTTACCCCGTGCCTTATGGCTATGTCTCCCAATACATCGCCGCTCTTGACGGTATAGACCGTCTTTTCTCCGCTGCCGGATGCCGCCGGGCCTCCGTCTGTGTATATGGTGAGTTTCTGTCCGATGCTTATCTTGTCGGATTTCAGCCCGTTCCACTTCTTGATCGACGCCACCGATACACCGTGTCTGATGGCAATCTTGCCGAGGACATCTCCGCTCTTGACAGTATAGATTATCTTCTCTCCGGTCGCCGATGAAGCGGAGGATGAGGACGAACTTCCTGAAGACGAGGCGGCAGGTCCGTTGCCTCCCCGGTATATGATGAGTCTTTGGCCGACGCGGATGCGGTCGGATTTCAGGCCGTTCCATCTTTTGATCTTGGCGACGGATGTCCCGTAGCGAATCGCGATTTTTCCGAGGACATCTCCTCTCTTTACGCGATATACTATCCTTTCACCGTCTCCGCCGTCCTTTATCTTCTTCAGCTCCACAGGGTTGAAGTATTTGTCCGCCTGATAGTCGTAGATTTCGTCCTCGTGGTCGATGAATGCGTTGGTATAGTTGTACGGCAGCCTGAGGATGTATTCGGCTTCGTTCCCCGGTATGATGTTGTGGACATACTGGGGGTTAAGGTCCTTGAGTTCCTGAAGCGGAATGCCGGTAAGCGAGCTGACCTGTTCGAGGTGCAGCATCTTGTGCACATGGATCGTGTCCACATGCGGTGGAAGGGCGATAGGCTCGGGTTGCAGATTGTGCTCCTTGTAATATTTGAGAGTGTAGAGGGCTGCGACGAAGGCCGGCACATATCCCCTTGTCTCCCGTGGAAGATAGTAGTATATTTCCCAAAAATCCTTCGAGTTGCCGCTGCGCCTTATCGCCTTGTTTACATTCCCGGCGCCGCAGTTGTACGATGCGATCGCAAGCGCCCAGTCTCCGAAGATCTCGTATGCATCCTTCAGATACTGCGCGGCAGCGTATGTGGACTTGACAGGATCAAGCCTCTCGTCTACAAACGAGTTGATGGTCAGCCCGTAATGCCTTGCGGTAGGGTAGATGAACTGCCACATTCCCTTGGCGCTTGCCCGCGATACGGCGG